>JBARKD010000609.1:0-16658 GCA_049800615.1 Acidobacteriaceae bacterium
GTTGAAGTTTGGTTCTTCCCCGTTCTCGACAAATGGCTCGTCGTCATCGAACTCTTCCCCGCCCTCGATAGTGATCGTGCTCGCGTTCGACACGGGTTGCCGCTCGACGGAAGGCTGAGACTGTGGACGCGGAGCTCGTGAGGGGGAAGGTTCGCCCCCGCCGTTACCGCCTTTGGATGGCTCAGGAAGCCCAAGCTTTTCCCGCTGCTCTCTCAGGAGAGCCTTGCGCGAAAGCTTGATGCGATTTCCCTCGATGCCGAGAACCTTGACCAAAACCTGATCGCCCTCGCGCAATTCGTCTTTCACATCCTTGACGCGATGCTCAGCGATTTCGCTGATGTGCAGCAAGCCGTCCGTGCCCGGAAACAGCTCGACAAAAGCCCCGAATTCGGCCAGGCGTACGACCTTGCCCAGGTAAGTCTTGCCCACTTCAGGCACAGCCGTGAGGTCGCTGATCATGGCCAGCGCCTTCTTCAGACCCTCCTCATCGCTGGAGGCGACATTGACGCGTCCGGTATCGTCTACGTCGATCTTGACACCGGTCGCCTCGATGATGCCGCGAATGGTCTTGCCGCCCGGGCCGATCAGATCGCGAATCTTGTCGGTCGGTATCTGCAGGGTGTGGATCTGCGGGGCAAATTTTGAACGCTCGGTGTTGGGCGCAGCCAGCACCGCATCCATTTGGTCCAGCAGCCACAGGCGTCCCCGGCGGGCCTGCTCGAGAGCCTCGCGCATAATCTGGCCGGTCACACCGCTGATCTTGATATCCATCTGCAGGGCCGTAATGCCGCCACGCGTGCCGGCGACTTTAAAGTCCATATCGCCGTAATGATCTTCCGCACCCGCGATATCGGTGAGAATGGCGTAGTCGTCACCCTCTTTCACCAGTCCCATGGCGACACCGGCAACCGCTCCGGAGAGGGGAATGCCTGCTTGCATCAAGGCAAGGCTGGCTCCGCAGACGCTGGCCATCGAGGATGATCCATTCGATTCCAGAATGTCGGAGACGACGCGCAAAGTGTACGGGGACTGGTCTTCACCGGGCAGGACGGCGGCGATGGCACGCTCGGCAAGTGCGCCGTGACCGACTTCGCGCCGGCCCACCCCAGTCATGCGCCCGACTTCGCCGACGGAAAACGGCGGGAAGTTGTAGTGCAGCATGAAGCGCTTGCGTTGCTCCCCCTGGAAGGTCTCGAGACGCTGCATGTCATCCGAGGTACCCAGAGTGACGGTAACCAACGCCTGGGTTTCGCCCCGGGTAAATAGGGCGGAACCGTGAACTCGGGGCAACACGCCAACTTCGATGCTGATGTCGCGGATCTGGTCAAAGCTGCGCCGGTCGGGCCGTATGCGATCCTTGGTCACCTGCTCGCGGAAAATTCTCTCCCGCACCAGCTCGTAATACTTAGACAACTTCTTTTTGGCGTCCGCGTCCCCTTCAGGAAGTCCTTTGGCCAGCTCGTCCTTGATTTGCTTGACCAGCGCGTAGCTCTCCGCCTTCGGATGGGTCTTGGTATCGAGGGCGTCTTTCAGCCTGTCGCCGATCTTGGCCAGCAGCTCATCGTAATATGCCTCATCGAACTCAATGGCACGCACGGCGCGCTTGGTCTTCCCTGCCTTTGCCGCCAACTCTTCGATAGCGGCACAGATTTTCTTCGCCTCGGCGTGTCCGAATTCGATGGCGTCCACCACCGTTTCCTCGCTCACGCCTTTGGCGCCGCTCTCGATCATCACCACGCCTTCTTTTGTAGCAACGACGGTGATATTTAGCGCACTTTCCAGACGTTCCGCATAGGAGGGATTCACCACGAACTGCCCATTCACCTGGCCCACGCGCACTGCGCCGATAGGGCCGCCGAAGGGGATGTCGGAAAGAACGACAGCCGCGCCTGCCGCATTGATTCCAACGATGTCGGGATCATTGTCTTTATCCGCGGAAAGCACCAGGGCGATGACCTGGGTTTCATTGCGGAAATTTTCCGGGAACAAGGGACGAATAGGTCTATCAACCTGTCGAGCGGTCAGAATTTCGCGTTCACTTGGCCGACCCTCGCGCTTGATAAACCCTCCAGGAATCCGGCCGCCCGCGTAGGTATATTCGCGGTAATCCACCGTCAAGGGAAAGAAATCCAAACCTTCTTTAGGCTCCGGCGCGGCCACCGCGGTGGCTAGAACCATGTTGTCGCCTTGGGTCACGACCACAGCACCGGAGGCTTGCTTAGCCATACGGCCTGTTTCAAAAGTCAGTCGCTTGCCTCCAGCGAGCTCAACAATCACTTCCTGTTTCATAAATTCCTCATTTCATCTGCGCACAAGGGCGAGGGCGCGTGCAAAGGGCGGGAACGACGCTGGCGCGAGGAACAATCTGCGGAGACGGCCCGAGCGATCACGCGTCACGCGGTACCATGCCGGTGCTGCGACGCGTGCACCGGCCGCTTGAATGTACCGACTTGATCCAGACTCTTCGCCTATTGTGGGGTACAAGTTGCTCGCTTGTTTTACTTGCGGATACCCAGCTTACCGATCACGTCACGGTAGCGATCAGAATTGTTGGTCTTGAGGTAATCCAGCAAACGACGGCGTTTACTTACCAGCATCAACAGGCCGCGCCGGGAGGCGTGATCCTTCTTGTGCAGCTTGAAGTGCTCTGTCAGCTCGCCAATGCGTTCGCTGAGAATCGCAATCTGCACTTCCGGACTTCCCGTATCAGAATCGTGGGTGCGAAAGCGCGTAATAACTTCGGTTTTCTTTGCAGTTGCCAACACGGCAGCGCGTTACTCCTCTACGTTGTATCGATTCCACTCTCTAAGTGTCAGACCTAGAATAACATGGCTTCGAACGCGCGTCCACGCTGGAGATCTGGCCGCCGCCCTAAACGGGGCTATTTCGATGACAGGAAAGGATGGAAGCGGAATGCCCGTTGAGTCGCGGAACGACGCGCCCGGAAATAGCTTACGTCATTCCATCATGACGTGGCCGTCATTCCACCATGACGTGGCCTCCGCTTCCCGGCTGGTTGCGGTCGAGCAGGAACGCCAAAGGCACCATCAGCAGAGCGGCAT
This sequence comes from Acidobacteriaceae bacterium, assembly GCA_049800615.1. Classification (GTDB taxonomy): domain Bacteria; phylum Acidobacteriota; class Terriglobia; order Terriglobales; family Acidobacteriaceae; genus PALSA-350. The sequence continues at coordinate 3,063 of JBARKD010000609.1, forward strand.
AGAAAAGAACGTAGTAAACGTCAACGTACGCCAAGGCTTGCGTTTGCGCCTGAAGTTGTTGATACAACTGCCCCTGTGCGAGGTGTAGTCCATTGGCTTGACCCGCCGAAGCGTCGAGGGTGTGGCGGAGAGCATCCACTCTCTGCTGGTAGATGCTGCCCGTCAGGGTGGTGTTCCTGGAGAGCGTGTTCTGATGCCACTGGGCTCGCTCGGTCACCAGCGCATTGGTCAGCGAGATCAATATGCTGCCCCCGATGTTGCGCACGAAGTTGATCAAACCGGAAACCTGGTTGTTCTTATCGGGCGGAATACCAAAGTAGGCCGCCGTCGTCACGGAAATGAACACAAATGGGATAGCGACGATCTGCACTACACGCAATTTGGACGCAAATGGAAAACTGATCAGCAGGCTGATGTTTTTCGCGGTATAGAAATAGCCGACGGCAAAGATCACGAAGCCCATGGCAATCAGATTCCGCGCCGGAAACCGGCTCACCGCCTGGCCCGCCATAGGCATGACGACCAGCAAAGCCAGTCCTCCGCCAGAAAGGGATAGTCCCGCGATCGTCGCCGTATAACCCAGTTGCTGCTGGAGGAATTGCGGTTGCAGAACCGTGGTCGCATTGAGCAGGCCGCCCGTTAAAAGCATGAGGAAGGCACAGACGGCAAAATTCCTGAATTTGAACAATTGCAGATCGATGAGCGGCCTTTCCGCATGGAGTTCCCACAGGATCAACGCGATGAACGCGATGACAAAGGTAATCGCAAAGGCTGTAATGAAATTCGACCCGAACCAGTTCTTTTCCTCACCCTTGTCGAGCGTGATCTGCAATGCGCCCATGGAGATCACCAACAGGCCAACCCCGATGTAGTCGATGCGGTAGAGATTCTTCAAATCCGACTTCTGAAATGGCGGATCTTCGACCAGCCGGTTGGCGAGGAAGAGCGTGAGAATGCCTACAGGGATGTTGATGTAGAAAATCCAGTTCCAGGAGTAGTTGTCGGTGATCCAGCCGCCAAGCGTGGGACCGATCGATGGGGCAAGCACGGCGACAAGCCCGTAAAGCGAGAAAGCCAGGCCGCGTTTGGATGGCTCAAAGGAATCCGCCATGATCGCCTGCGCCATGGGCTGCAAACCTCCGCCTCCTACGCCCTGAAACACCCGAAACAGCAGCAACAGGGACAGCGTCGGGGCAATGCCGCATAGAAATGAACTCACGGTGAAGATCACGATGCAGAGCATGAAAAATCTCTTGCGCCCTACAACGCTTGCCGCCCACGCGCCCATCGGCAGGACGATCGCGTTGGCCACCAGGTAAGAAGTGAGTACCCAGGTGCTCTGGTCGGCGCTGGCCCCTAAACTGCCTGCAATGTGCGGAAGTGCAACGTTGGCGATCGAGGTATCGAGCACCTCCATGAAAGCCGCGAGTGCAACCGAAGCGGCAATCAACCATGGGTTAGCTCTTGGTTTCCAGGCATACTCCGCCGCCATCACGGCGGAGGCGTCGGCAGTCTCGGTCGCTCCGGCCATCCTCACCTCAATGCAGATTTAGAGTGATAGATGCGCGGGCGTAGTCTGAGGAAGCTCTTTTGGGAAGTACGGTCAACGATAACGGCGCGAGAAAGGCGATAATCTGCCCCTCACTACCCCGAATTACTGGCCGTCATCCGCTACCCAATAGCTGGCGCGGGCGACGACTCGGGCGCCAAGGTTTCGCGTGAGCTGGACGTCCAGCACGTGAAGTCCGGGAGTGCGGTCGCTCGGCCGAAAGCTCAGCAGATACCGGTTGCGCGCGTGCTTGGCAACCTCTTCCACCCGGTCTTCAAATTTTCGGCTGGTAGTGAACGGCGCGTACTCCCCACCGCTCATCAGAGCAATCTGGCGGGCGGCGTTCCTGCGCATCGCCTGCGCGGCCATCAGAAACGGCGCCAGATAGTCCGGACCCGCACCTTCGTCGGGATGCTTGAGATCATGCAGCAGCAGGGCTTTGGACGGAGAAAAAGTCACGCTTAAAACCAGCGTGTTGCTGATGCCAATCTCTTTCACCAGTTGCCTTTCGTCTACCTCCCGACTGCCGTGATCACGGGTTTCGCTGATCAGCAGGAGTACGCGGCGATAGTCTTTTGGCCGGCCTTCCAGCAGGTTGACGGCATAGCCCACGGTATCGAAGATCGCCGCTCCGCCATCACCGGGCTCGACGCGTTTCAACGCATAGCCCAGACGATCTTCGTCCTTGGTGAAAGGCACCACCAGCTGCGGCCTGGAATCAAAGGTGACAAAAGCCGCTTCGCTCGAACCGTCCCCCAGGAACAGATCGATCAACGGGGCAAGACGATTGACTTTGTCGAATTCCAACCCCGCCAGGCGGCCTTTCTCCACCGCGACCACAACCGAAACAGGTTCGTTGTCCAGATCGTCGTCGACGTGAAGCTGCTGTCGCACTCCGTTATCCAGCAGTTGGAAGTCGGAGGGTTGCAGCCCGTAAACCACTTCTCCCGATGGCATCTGCACGAGCGTCGGAACCAGCACTTCCGAGGTTTGCACATGGATGGTGGGTTCGGGGGTGGATTGCTGTCGGGCACCAGCCTGAAGGCAGACAAGGGCTACGCCCAGTAGAAAACCGCGGCGGCGGAAGAAAAAGCTCAAGACCGTTGCCCACTCCGGGCCCCGAAGTCTCGCGTCCACCCGAGGAACCGCATCAAGTGGCTTTTTTCTTTCCAGAGAAAAGACCAGAAATAGAAGAAATCGACGGTATCAGCCTTCCGGCCGGAATAGGTTTCGATACGCCATTTGAGGTATTCGCTACGCCAGGGAGCCAGCCGATGGCCTCTCGTCGCATTCCACAAAAAGCGAAGCGCCATGCCCAAGCGACCTCTTGGTAGCGATTATAACTAGCCCTTGGGCTCGAGCATCTGGTCGATCAGCTTGTCGGCCAATTGGTCGGCGCTGACTTTATAGGTTCCATCGGCCACGGCCTGCTTTAAGGCGGCTATCTTTTTCCGCCGGTCTCCATCGATGAGAGAGTCATCCTCTTTGAGAGAGTCAACTTCTTGCGACGGCTTTTTGCGATGGCCCATGCCGTAGAGGGTAGCACCATCGGCGCCCCAAAGGGTATCTTCCGCAATGAGCGGCACGACCATAGTTTCACTGCGTCAGCATGCGTTCTTCGGGCTCGTTGACCGGCGGGAACCGGGCTGGGGGATAGGCGAATCCTGCCGGGCCGCGAAATCGGCCAGGCGGGCACGAAGGCGCAACACCGCGGAGGCGTGGATCTGGGATATTCGGGATTCGACAACACCCAGGATGAGCCCAATCTCCTTCATCGTCGTTTCTTCGTAGTAGTAAAGGGTCATGACCAGGCGTTCGCGCTCCGGCAATTCGCTGATAGCCTCGATGAGGCGTTCTCGCATCTCGGCACGCAGGTAACGAAACAGCGGATCGTCTTCGGGCCGGTTGGGCAGATACACCAACTCCTCTTCCCCGGAATCTTCCGAGCGTTCGGAGTGGAGAGTGCCGATCTCCAGGCCTTTGAGCTCACCCAGCAATTGTTGATACGCGGCTAGATCAAGGTGCATCTGCTCGGCGATCTCAAGGTCGCTCGGTGCGCGGCCAAGCTGCGCGGTTAAAGTCTGGATTGCCTGTTCAATGGCACGTCCCTTCCTGCGTAGCTCCCGAGGGCTCCAGTCAAGCGTTCGCAGGTTGTCGAGAATTGCCCCGCGAATGCGAAACTGTGCGTAACTACGGAACTGAACCTGCTTGGTCGGATCGAATTTGGTGAAGGCGTCGAGCAAACCGACTACCCCTGCGCTGTAGAGATCTTCGATCGGCACATGCTGGGGAAGACGCTCATGAATGCGGCGGGCGATGAAACGAACGATTGGCAGGTGCTCCAGCATGAGCTTCTCCTGCTCAGGGGTCAAACCATCACCAGACGGCTGCCGGGATGGAACGGTAGAAACCCGTGCGGTGACTTCCCGCGTTGGATTTTCTGGAGTGATGCCTTGAACTGCACCGATGTCTTGCGCCGTCGCTTCGCTCCGCCGAGGACGCCTTTGACTTTTGCCTGCGTCTTGCATATGCACCATCCGACCTGAATCCGCAAAAACTGAAGCCGAGAATTATTACGAACAGTGAGCGCCACCGAGGCGCCCGATGTTTTCGGCGAAGACAAGGCTGTTTTGGAAGGCGTCGATGCCGATGAACGAAAGCTCTTTGCTGTTTATCGGCGTCAACCGAAATCGCCCCGAACCCATCTGTTGACTAACTGGCTTCCGCGCCCGGATCCCTATGCTTCGCATCGCTTTGTTCTCCGTTGCTCTCTACCCTGCATCGGGAGCGAAGGCGAAACAAGGAGATTCCCGGTGCTCCGACCCCGCTTAGTCTCATAACGGGAGCGCAATAGAACATCGTTCCGTATCGACACACCCGTGGATTACCGATTTGCAGCGAATCCAGTACCAGTGGAGGAACAAAAAGATTTTTCCCCCGTGATTCGCCTTTTGTTCGCTATAATTCGACCATGTCCGTGACCCGCAGACAAAAAGAAGTGCTGGATTTCATCAGCGGTTTTGTGCAACGCAACGGATATTCACCCTCTTTTGAGGAAATCGCCCGGGGGCTCAGTCTCAAGTCCCTGGCTACGGTGCACAAGCACATTACCAATTTGCAGAAGAAGGGCCTGCTGCAACGGGCTCATAACCGCTCACGTTCGATCGACGTTCTACCACAGCGAAGCAAAGCGCGGCGCTCCGAACGCCTTCCACTGCTGGGGCGGATCGCCGCCGGCCAACCGGTCGAGGCATCGGAGACCCGCGAAACAATTGCGCTCCAGGATATTGTGGGCAATCGCGAGGTATTTGCGTTGCAGGTGCGAGGCGACTCGATGTGCGATGAGCACATCGTCGACGGAGATTACGTGTTGGTTGAGCAGACCGCCACGGCGCGGCAGGGAGAGATTGTCGTGGCCCTGGTGCGCGGCAGTGAAACTACGCTGAAGAGGTATTACATCGAGGGCGGCATGGTTCGGCTGCAACCCTCCAACAGCGAGATGGAACCGATCTATGTTCCGCTTTCACAAATTGAGATTCAGGGCCGGGTGCTTGGCATGGTTCGGCGTTATTCGTGATCACGCTTACGCTGCTCTTGACCAGCTTTTCCTAAAAAGGCCCATTAAAAAAGCCCCGGCAAACCGGGGCTTTTTTCACCTGTTGACCATTTAGCTGGTCTTGACGCCTGATTCTGCCGAAACGCCCACCGGCGTCGGACTGCTTGCCGCCACCGCGGCAGACGCTGCCTCTGGCGAAACAGTGATCAGCTTGCTGATACTCTTCTCAATGTGATCCTTCGGGACATACCCCACAATCTGATCGGCAACCTTCCCAGCCTTGAAAATCAGCAAGGCGGGAATACCGCGGATGCCGTAACGCCCCGGTGTGGCGGAGTTCCTGTCTACATCCATCTTCATCACTTTGAGCTGACCGTTATATTGTGCGGCCACCTCATCCACAACCGGCGCTAACGCGCGGCACGGCCCGCACCAGGCTGCCCAAAAGTCCACGAGAACAGGCTTATCAGACTGCAAAACCTCCTGCTCAAATGTCGCATCGGTTACTTCAAAGACCCCTGGACCTGCCATGTTCCTCCTCGATATCTCGCTGAGCATACCACTGAATTACTGCTCAACCTTCAACAATGGATGCAAAAAAGGCCCAAAAGGTGCAAGTGCCCAAAAAGTCAAAGCGCCTGGGCCTCGCGGCCACAGGCGCTAGAGCAGCCCTCCCCCAGAACTGCCCACGACGCGTAAGTTAGGACTTGGCGACACATTTGTAAACAAAACTTCGGTAATCGCGCGGGTAACATATTTCGACCCAAAGGTAACATTTTTCGCGGTAACCCTAATCATTGCAATGCATCACGGCGCCTTCGCGGCACAGCTCCGCAGCCAGAATGTCCACGAGGCATAAACCCTCGGCCCGCTCCCGGATAGCTTGCTTGATAGCTTCATCCGCCGGCTGATGGGTCAGTAGTAGTACGGATGGGCCGGCGCCGCTCAGGGTTACCGAGAGCACCCCCTGGCTGCCGGCCAAGGGCAGTAGCGCGGGTAAAAGCGGGCACAGATGGGCGCGGTACGGTTGATGCAGGCGATCGCGCGTAGCGATTTGCATCAGGTCCGCTCTGCCCAGGGCAAATGCAGCGGTGAGTAGACTTGCCGCCTGAAGGTTCGAAACCACATCCTGACGCGGGTAAGCCATGGGCAAAGCGGACCGCGCCTTCGTGGTGGATAGGGGGACTTCAGGAAAAACCACGAGGGCGCCCCAGCCGGCAGGCGGAGGGATGGATAGAATCGACATCCGTTCGCCGCCCGCGACTACCGAAAGACCACCATGCCAGCAGGCAGCCACGTTGTCCGGATGACCTTCCAGCCGGGCCGCATATTCGACAATCTGCGCCACGTCCCAGTCAAGGCCACCAAAGGCAGAAGCCAATGCGACCCCCGCCAACCGCGTTGCCGCGGAGGAGCCGCACCCCATACCGATCGGAATCCCATTGCGCATGTGGATCTTGAGCGGCGAGACAGGCTTCTTCTCGGCAACCAACACCGACTCGAAAGTCTGAATCAGGAGATTCTGCGTTAGATCGGCACACACGCCGGCGTTGCGCCCAGTCGCTTCGATCGAGAACCGGGAGGCTGGAACCGCGTCGATCTCCAGGAATAATCCGAGGGCAAGCGCCATCGCATCAAAGCCGGGACCCAGATTTGCAGAGGTGGCCGGAAGCCGAAGGTACACCGTTTTCATGCTTGAATCGCCGCCTCGAGCACGCGCAGCACGGCATCGGCAGAGGCCTCTAAAGAGAGCGTCGGCCGGCGCCGTTCGGCCATCTGTTGCTCGAGTTCCCTGTCCAGCCCGGCCATTTCCTTGCTGGTTAAAAGTTGTCCCTGGTGAAAGTCAATGATGTACTCGGAATCTTTTAGCGTGTGCCCCGTCAGCAGGAGAACGACAGATGCTCCGCGCTCGATCTTGCCCTGGTGCATGAGTTTCTTCAGACCCGCGAGGGTTACAGCCGACGCGGGCTCGCAACCAATGCCCTCCTGTCCAATCTCCGCCTTGGCCAACGCGATTTCCGGCTCGCTCACCTGCTCGCAGTATCCCCCAGTCTCGCGTATGACCCTGGCCGCTTTTCGCCAGGACGCGGGATTCCCGATGCGAATAGCGGTCGCTCGTGTATCGGCTTGAACCGGCTCGAGCTCCCGGCCCCCGTTATGCAGGAAACTAAGGTAGAGGGGGTTGGCTCCCTCAGCCTGCACCACGCTGATTCTTGGCACCTTGTTGCAAAGGCCCAAATGCGCCATCTCAAGGAAACCTTTGCCCAGGGCGGAACTGTTGGCGAGGTTGCCCCCCGGCACGATCAGATGGTCAGGCACTTGCCAGTCAAGATCCTCCGCGATCTCAATGGCGGCGGTCTTCTGGCCTTCGAGCCGGTAGGGATTCACCGAATTGAGCAGGTAAACCGGGGCGCGGCGAATGATCTCCGACAGCACCCGCACGCAGCCATCGAAGTCCGTATTCAATTGGCAGGCGACGGCTCCATAGTCGAGCGCCTGAGAAAGCTTGGACCAGGAAATTTTCCCCGCGGGCAGTAAAACCAAGCTGTTCATGCCGGCGCGGGATGCGTAGGCGGCCATAGACGCCGAGGTGTTGCCGGTCGAGGCGCAGGCCACCCATTGGAACCCCCGTTCCCGAGCCTGGGAAAGCGCTGCAGTCATGCCCGTATCTTTAAACGAGCCGGTCGGATTCATGCCCTGGTGCTTGGCGTAAAGATGGTCGAGTCCCAGGGATTCCCCGCACTGCAAGAGCCGGTAAAGCGGAGTGTTGCCCTCGCGCAGAGTGACCGCCTTGAAGTCATCGAGCAGGATAGGCAATACTTCGCGAAACCGCCACACGCCGCTGCGGTCGATGGCAAGTTTGGACTGAAGCCTCTCCCGCCAGAGCCAGCGCAAGGCGCCCGGGTTCGGCATGCGCCGGAGATCTCCAACGGATCCCCCAGTGGCGCTCCAGGATGGGCTCCAGGATGGGTACTCCACCTCGAGCAGCTGGCCGCAATCTACGCAACGGAAGTCTTTTTCGACCGTCTCGGGCGGGGTAACCGCGGCGCAGCCGACGCAGCGCAGTTGATGAGAACCATCTTGCATGATTTAAGCCTAGCGTATAACGAACGGTCGCCTGGCCGGGCAGGCACTGGAAACGGTGACAGGTTCAGATAAATTCGTATGGCTTCGGCGGTCGTATCGTATCATTTCGCCATGTTCCTCTCACCTCGCGAGGCCGCGCAGCGCTTAGGGATTTCCTATCCCACCATCAAACAGTGGCTGTATCGAGGCAAGATCAAAGGAATAAAAACTCCCGGCGGCCACTATCGCATTCCCGAAGCGGAATTAGACATCCTGCTACATCAGGCCAAACGCCCCGACACGCCTAAGCGGGAAATGCTGCGAACCCTCAGCGGACGGAATCAACTCACCGGCCGGATTGTGGAGCTGAAAATCGACGGGCTGCTGGCGCAAGTGAAGCTTTCGATTGGCGGGCAAATCATCACTTCGATCATCACCGCCGAAGCGGCGCGGGAAATGCGGCTCCAGGTGGGAGAAACGGCCGCGGCGCTCATCAAGTCTACTGAAGTCATGGTGCTGCGTGTTTAGGCCAGTCCTTCTTTTCGCCATCGCGGTGCTGACCGCCGTTTGCTGCCATGCACAGGGAAATAGCACTCTCCAGGTGGCCGCCGCGGCCGATCTTCAACCGGTTTTACCTGCTCTCATCGCCCAGTTTGAACGGCAGAGCCACCAGAAGGTCGAGGCTGCTTACGCCTCTTCGGCCACGCTGGCCACGCAAATCCTCAACGGCGGACCTTTTGGCCTTTTTCTCTCAGCGGATTTCTCTTTCCCGCAAAAGGTCATAGCCGCCGGCCTGGCCGAAAGCGCAGAGCCGGTCCCTTATGCCCGGGGAACCCTGGTGCTCTGGGCTCGGAACGACTCGCCGGCACAACCCATCTCCATGGAGTCGCTTCGCCGCCCGTCTCTTCGCACCGTCGCGGTTGCCAATCCCGAACATGCGCCTTACGGACGAGCAGCCGAGGCCGCGATGGAGAAGCTGGGATTGGCGGATGTCCTGAGGGGCAAGCTGGTGACTGCGGAAAACATCGCGCAGACTGCGCAATATGCCGATTCCGGCAACGCCCAGGCAGGGTTCCTCTCCTTGACATCCGCGCTGACGCCACGCCTGCGTGCCGACGGTAAATATGTCGAGATGCCTGAGAGTTCGTACCCTCCCATCCTCCAGGGCGCGGTCGTGATCAAGGGGCCGGCAGCGGTAGAAGGCCGCCAGTTCCTCGATTTTCTTCTTTCTGCGCCCATCCGCAAGCAACTCGCCGAGAGTGGCTTGCGCGCGCCCTAGACATTCCCTTTTGCCGCAGGTCATATGGATCAGCAAGCTGCGTTTCTGACCTTTCGCCTCGCCTTTCTGACCACGCTGATCCTGTTAGCGATTTCCGTTCCCCTGGGACATTGGCTGGCTTACGGTACGGCGCGGTGGAAACCGCTGGTAGAGGCGGCGGTCGCTCTGCCCTTGGTGCTGCCGCCGACCGTACTGGGATTTTATTTGCTGGTGCTCATGGGGCCGCGTACGGCACCCGGCAGGGCGCTTGCGGCGATTTTCGGTCACACCCTGGCCTTCTCCTTTGCCGGATTGCTGGTCGGCTCGATCCTCTTTAGCCTGCCCTTTGCCGTGCAGCCCATCGCCTCGGGTTTTCGCGCGGTGGATCGGGAAATCCTCGAAGCCGCGCAACTTCTTTCCCCAGGCCGAGGCCGGATCCTCACCCGAGTCTTGCTGCCGCTGGTTCGGCCTTTTCTGCTCACCGCGGCGGTTCTCGCGTTTACCCACACTGTGGGCGAATTTGGAGTGGTGCTGATGATTGGCGGCGGTATTCCCGGTGTCACCCGGACCCTGTCCATCTCCATTTACGACCAGGTTCAGGACTTTGCCTATGCCCAGGCGAACCAGACGGCCCTGCTGCTGCTGACCCTATCCTTCCTGGCGCTCTTGATCATTTACGGACGCCGGGGGAGACCCGGTGTCTGAATACCTCGAACTCGATATCGAGCACGCTGCGGGCGACTTATCCCTGCGCGTGGCATTCTCTTTGTCGGCGCCATGGACCCTGTTGTTCGGCCCTTCCGGCGCAGGCAAGACTTCCCTGCTGCGCGTTATCGGAGGCTTGACGAAACCCGATCGCGGACGGGTCGTCCTGCATGGGCGAACCCTGGTGGAAACGAAAACGAAGCTATGGGTGCCGCCCGGGCAGCGGTCGATCGGGTTTGTAACCCAGCGGCCTGCCCTCTTTCCCCACATGAACGTAACCGCCAATGTTTCTTTCGGTCTACGCGGGCTCAGCCGCTCACAGATACAGGAACAGGCAGCGCATATGCTGGAGCTTTTTGAGGCGGCCCAATTGTCCGGCCGCATGCCGGTTGATCTTTCCGGCGGCGAGAAACAGCGGGTAGCGCTGGCTCGCGCTTTGGCGCCCGAGCCGCGGCTGTTATTGCTGGACGAGCCATTCACCGGCATGGACGCGGATCTCAAGGCTGGACTTCTGGAACGCTTAACCACGTGGCTCAGCCGGCGCGGAATTCCCGCCTTATATGTATCTCACGATGTGACAGAAGCGTTTCAGGCCGCGACCGATGTATTGGTGATGGATGGCGGCTCGATCCAGGCCCACGGGGCGCCCCGGGTGGTGCTTGCCGCCCGGCGCGAGCAACTCTTGCGCCGGCTCACATGCTGAACGGCCCGCAATTGCCGCTTGCGTGGCCCGCAACAGGATCGTCCTCCCGGCCCAAGCGAATCTACCCCACCCAAACCGGCTCGGGCTCCAGGCGAACAGCAAAACGAGATGCCACCGTAGCGGCAATCTTGTCCCGCAAAGCAATCACGTCAGCCGCGGTGGCGCCCCTGCGATTGACCAGCGCCAGGGTGTGACGGCTGGAGATTCCTGCATTCCCGAGCACATAACCTTTCTGATACCCGGCCTGTTCGATGAGCCATGCGGCGGAAAGCTTAACTTCTCCATCGTGAGCGGGGTATGCGGGGATACTGCGTTTTTCAATTCCTAACTCGCCGGCCAGGGACTCCAGTACTTTGATGGGCACGACCGGGTTCTTAAAGAAACTGCCGGCGCTGCGGCAATCCGCATCGCCAGGCACGATGAGCATTCCCTTCCGTGCGCGGATCGAGCGCACCGCGTCACGAACCTCAGCCAGGCCGGGCGACCCCGCATTCCGTGCCGCAAAGTATTTGCTCAGATCGGCGTAGGCCAGGTTTGCCCGCCCATGTGGGAGCAAACTGTAATCCACGCGGCTGACAACGTACCGATCCCGTTCGCGGCTGTTGAAAATGCTGCGGCGATAAGAAAATCCACAATCGGCGGCGGCCAAATCGACGAACTTCCCTACGCTCCGATCGAACGCCCGCACGGTTACGATGGTTTGCGAAACTTCCTGCCCATAGGCGCCGACGTTCTGCACCGGCGTTCCCCCGACCGTGCCGGGTATTCCCGAGAGACATTCAATGCCCGCGCAGTCGGCCTCGACGGCATAGGCGGCCAGACCATCCCAGTCCTCTCCTGCGGCAGCGGAGACAATCCGGCGGCTGCCATCCTGGCTGGACCAAATTCCGCTTAACGCAATCCGCAGCACCAGCCCGGGAAAGCCGTCATCGGAAACGAGCAGGTTGCTGCCACCACCGAGAATGAAGAGGGGCAGCCCGTGCTCGGCGGAAAACGCAATACCGGCCACGATGTCGTCTTCGCTCTCCGCCTGCGCAAACCACCGGGCGGGCCCGCCGATGTGAAACGTGGTGTACGGCGCAAGTGTCACTTGCTCAAGGAACTGCATTTTCATCAAGGTAAATCAGGAGCACCATTGCGGCATAACAGGCGGCGGGGGAACGCGACCAGGCTCCGAGAGGCGTTGCGTCTGCTTCTCAACCCGGACCGCCGGCTAAGTTCTGTAGTCCGGTCGAGTTGCAACCGTCTTTGGCGCAGCCTGATGCGCACTGGCGAAACCAGCATGAAATCTTTACAATCACAGCAGTATTGCTAAGGAGCAGGAATGTACCCCGAGGTCATGATCATACCGATGCGCGAAGAGCTGACGCGTGCAGGCATCAAAGAAGCGCGGACGGCAGAGGCGGTAGACGAGGCGCTGGCCAGGCCGGGCAGCACGCTTTTGGTGGTCAATTCGATCTGTGGTTGCGCTGCGGGCAAGATGCGCCCGGGTGTCCGGCTGGCGTTGCAGAACAAGAATCTGCCTGACCAGGCCATTACTGTCTTCGCGGGGCAAGATCGGGAAGCCACGGAGCGGGCCCGCTCCTATTTTGAGGGTCATCCTCCGACTTCCCCGGCGGTCGCCATCCTGCGCGATGGCAAGCTGGTCTACCTGCTGCAGCGTTCGGCCATCGAGACGGCGACAGCTCCCATGATCGCCCAGGAGCTGACGCGGGCCATGAATGAGTTCTGTTCCAAGACCACTGCTTAGGCAGCGTTCAGCAGGCGGCTTGCGGAGGCATGGGAACCGCTCGGCACGCCGGGGTTTTGATTTTGGGTTCCCGCTTTTTGAACGCCACTCCCCCTTTACAGTGGCATGCGGCTCAGGATGAGCCTTATTTATCTGCATTTGGTAGGCGAAGGGATAGACCCAGTCGTCTGGTTCTTCGCGGTCACTAGTCCCTTTTGCCTGTCGCCCCGGCGCTTTTCTGGTACACATCAGCCGGGCGCAGTCAACTCAGTTCATTGCCTGCTGATGGTGATGCTTTCTACGGCATCTCCTCCGACAACGGTTTGGAAAACCAAACGAAAGGCTGAGTTCTCTTTGTATGTCGACCACCGAAGAAGCTGCGTCTCCTCGCCGTAAGCGATCGCTGATCAAAGGTTTTGTCGCCGGGGCCATTGGTGGGCTGGTGGGAGCGGCTGCCAAGGCGGTAGGCGAAGCTGTGTACCCTCCACGAACCCAGGGACAAATTGCACCTCCTGCGGTGTTGGTCAATCGCATTTCGGACCGTCCGTTGAGTGAGAAAGAGGAAGAGGTTTCGGTGCGGGCCATTCATTGGAGCTTTGGCGCCCTGGTGGGTGGCGTTTACGGAGCGGTGGCTGAATATCAGCCCGCGGTGACCGGCCGGCTGGGGGCCAACTTTGGCTTGACCCTCTGCGGATTTACGCATGCCTCCACGCTTCCCCTGATGGGCTTGACGGAAAGACCGGAAGACCAGCCAATGCGCGAGCATGCGAGTGAGGTGGTTACCCATGCAATTTACGGTATCGCCACCGAGTTGGGTCGGCGGCTTGTCAGAAAGATTCTTTAGCCCTTGCTACGTAACCTCGGAGTTCGCCGTTTGTACCTCAATGGGGCTTGACTGGGGTACCGGCTCGCATTTACGACGCTTGAGCACAAGGCTAGAAACCCTGCGGAAAGATGCTCGGCCAAAAGCGTCGACCACGACAGGGAAAGCGGGATGAGTCAGGGGAAGCTCGCTCCTGTCAAGAATCAT
>JBARKD010000610.1:0-6217 GCA_049800615.1 Acidobacteriaceae bacterium
TCAAGGCCACACCAAGGCTATTCCTTACGGTTATGTTGGCTCCGGCGATCGTCGTCCTGATCAAGTCGCCGGCGCTGCGCAGGTGCGCATTTTCGATCACCACTGGCTGGGTCGTGGCTATCGTAACGGCCGGAGTTTTGGCATCCGTGCTTTGCCAATTACCGGTATAAGTTCCGCCCTGGGTGATGACCAGAGAACCACCCCAATCGAGGTCACCCATGGTGCTGGTGACTTTCGCCGCTGCGGCATGTCCGTCATAGCTACCGGAGATCACCGATTCACCCGATGCCAGCCCGGCCACCAGGCCTGATTCGTTAGCACTCACCGTCCGTGGATCGGACGTCCGCCAGTTGAATGCCGATGTGATGTCCTTGGCGGAGCCATCCGTGAACGTCGCGATGGCCTTTAGTTGGGTGCTCCCGCCGATGGTCACGGCCGCTGCAGATGGAGTGATGGCCACCGATTGAACCGGGAAGGTCGTCGTAGCACCGCCTGCCACAGCACTTTCCGCGGCCGCTTCCGTAATCGTACTCTGGCTGGACTTGACTTTCGCGGTGAGCGCCTTAACGACCGCACCGGTGTAGGTTGCCGTGACAACGCTGCTGGGCGTGTATCCGTAGCCCGCCTCATAGCTCGTCGGCTGAGGCGCGACCCCCCACATCGCGATCGCTTTGATGTGCGCCCCTACTGACGCAGTGAACGCGCCGGTGTATAGAGTGGACGAAGTTGTAGGTGTCGAACCATCTGTCGTGTAGTAAATCGAGGTGTTCGGCGCACTGTCGGTGAGCGTCACACCGGAGGAAGTCTGATTGATGGCCGGCGCCGTGCTCGGCTTCGATGCGCAGGTCGCGCTCGTGACGTCATTCGTCTCGATCGGTGGAGCCGCATAAGCGGCCGCAAACCCTTCCGATACGATGTATCCTCCATTCGTGGTGAAGTCGGGGCCACAAATATAGGCGTTGCTGATGGTTCGTGGTCCGCTGCCGTAGCCGTAGTCAAAGCCGTTGGAGAACTGGCCTTCTATCATGCTGCCGTTGCTAGTCGCCTGGTCACCCCACCACTCGAATGCATAAGGTGGAATTCCAGGACCCTGAGTGGAAATCAACAAATTGTCATCGGTGATTGCACCGGGCATGGCCGACTGATTATCGCCCTGGACAAACCCCGCTCCCGTGCAGCATGCGAGCGATACGGCGAACGTCGCATAGAAGGGATTGAGCGGGTCGACAACAGCGTTATGATTAAATTCGAATCCTTGGCCAGTATTCGGAATAGCCTGCTGAATTTCCACGCCGATGCGATGGTAATTCAGTATGTAGTTGTAATCTATGACGCAGCTGACGCAAACACTGTTCGTTGCCCCGGGATTGAACGTCGTGTCCTGGACGAGATGGATGGGCTCTTCTAAATGGTAAAAGTAGTTGTGTAGGATCATCAGGTTGAGAAGCTCGCCTGTCTTCGTCTGAAAACCCGAACAATATCCCGAGAGATCCTGGGTCGAAGCAAACTCCGTGGTGCAGGAACCGGCATCGCCGAAGCTGTTGTACGCCACAATGACATTGGAATCGATGTTATGAATGACTCCGTTGGTCACGGTCGGAGCAAGGAATCCATCCAATAGCACAGCCTGCGTCCCTTGCAGATTGGTGAACAGATTATGCATTAATGTGATATTTGCGTTATCTGTCTGGCCTACGTAAATTCCCATTGCGTTGGCAAACTGGAGGTAGAGAATCGTCACGCCAGTGCAGTTGGAAAGGCTGAAGATCGGTGTATTTGCGGCACTTTGAGCGAGGATCGCCGTAGGGGGTTGGGCTTGCGGTCCGGCGAGGGTAAGATTCGAAGCGCACGGTATGGTTAGGCTGCCACCGATGTTGTAGGTGCCGGCTGCGAAAGCAATAAGAGCGCATTGAGGTGCGCTGGCGATCGCGCTCTGGAGTGTGCTTAGGCTCATACCGGGGTTTAGGTTGATGGTGGGACCGCCGCAGCCCGTGGGGCCCGAGGGCGCCTGGTTGACCACGATGGTTGTCTGGGCCGTGGTCTGGGCGTAGTCCACCGCATCGGTAGGGGCGAATTTTACCGTGAGCACGTTTTTTCCCGCCGTTAGGGTGGTGCCCGCCCAAGGGCGGTAGGCAAACTTGCCGGGTACGCTCGCCACAGCGTTCAATTGCTTCGCGCTGAGTATAGTGCCTGCGGGGATTGCTGCTGGCGTCGGCCATATTATCGCGGGGAAGGCCGGTTTCACCGTAATAGCTACAGATATGGACGCTGAAGCATAGGTGTTGGGGTCCGCCGGGGTGAAAGTGGCGGTGAGCTTGTATGTTTCGGGTTTAAGCATTAAACCAGCCGCCGGTTGGTAGACGAAGGTTCCAGGGACGCTCGCCGTAGCATTTAGTTGCGCAGGGCCGAGTCGCGTCCCGTAGGCAATTGGCGCCGGCGGATTCCAGGCCAGCGTAGGCTGTTTGGTAACTCGGGGAGAGGTGCTGGGCGTGAGCCGGGAGTTGTCCGTAGCGGCGCTGAGAGCAAACTGCGCAGGTAGCTGTAGCGCGCTCGCTAGAAGAATTGGGCCCGCTGGCGCCTGGTGCACGAACGAGGCCGGTACGCTTGCAGTGGGTTCCCATTGCCTCGGGCTCGCCGCCGTGCGCGTGTTAGCAGGCGCTTGACCGGGCAAGCTCCAGTGTCCTCGAGTCAGGTCATAGCCTGTGCTGCTCCTCAGATACACTGCTGCTTCTGAAACTATCGTAGTTATCAGTGAGGGAGTCGCCGTAAGCCCCAGCAGACCACTGTCGGCAGTGGGGAAAGCGTCGCATCCGGTTAACGAAATCATCACAACGTAGAGAAGCCCAAAAAACGCCTTGGGCGGTAGCAGATTTAGCACAGGTTGCCTCCTCAATTAGGGGGGTTCGGTTATCGCCGATTGGGGCGGCCGTACGAAGACACGAAGTTGTCGTATCGCTGGATCAAGTTAGGTGTGCGAGGGGAATCTCATCCCCTGCGGTCCGCACGCCGCCGATTGGGCGAACTTCTTCCCTTGGGCGGAACCGCGCGAACGCATGGTTCGCCATTCTTGGCCAGCTTTCACAAATTCGGAATGAAGTGCGAGCCTTTGCAGCACAGGTTAGAAAATTGACTTGCCGTCTGTGTATCGCGAGTTAGCGTCGGATGCGTCCCTGACGCACCAGGATGCAAAACGCGGAGATAGCTTTCCTCAGGAGTACGTACCGCGAGGGTTAGGGTGGGCTGATACTGGATTTGTGTGCAGAGCATGTGTACACCATCGCGCTATAGGCGACCTACGTGAGCCTTTGAGAAAGCTCTGCCGGTCACGGGGACCAAAACGGGCGGTCGGTGACATGGGTTGTTGCAAATCTGTTTCGCTTTGGAATACTTCGGAGACTGCTGTCGGTGCCACATTATTCCAACGCGATTGCTTATACTCGCGTGGATAAGACGTTTACAGTGACTGCTATCTGGTCACCAGGCCTGGCTTTGCAGCCCAGCCCAACGGCGGTTGAAGGACGACGGTCCGCTACGCGATGTGCTCGGGAAAGCTCACAACGAGCGGGATGCCCAGCAGTACAGCTGCCCAGCAGTACAGCCACGATGTGACATCGGACTGATGCTCGCCGGTGGGCATCACCGCCGTCCTGCCGTTATTTTCCGATTTGCACGGCGCCGAGTTTCCTGTACTGTGCCGCGCGCGTGCCGGTGATGATGGCAAACGTTAGAGGAGCGCGGCCGGATGGTGCGAGCAGGTAGCTTTCGCCTTGATGGACGGGCAGATTCAGGATTGGGTCCGCGCTGCCGGAAACAATCTTTCCCTGCGCATCGGATACGTCCACCCGCTGACCCGGCCAGGGATTGCGGATACGCAGGGTTTCCGTTGCCCCGGCTTCAACGGCGACCGTGGTGGGTACGCCCGCGCTTATCTGCACGTCGACCCGGGTGCGATTGCGAACTGAAACGCTGCCTTCGAAACTCCACTCGGAAGGGACCGCTGGAGCGATTCGGATAAGCCCGTCGTAGTCCTGCACCAGCGCTTCTGCTAGTCCAAGAGCTACGTTGCCCTCCTGCTCCACATAGAACTCGCCCGCGGCACCACCCCAGTTGGAAAAACCGTTCACATACTTCTGGTACCGTTCCGTCAATGCGATCAGTGTCGATCGCACTTCCTCGCTGAGACCGAGCCGCGCGGCCTGAACGGGATCAAAACTCCAATCCTGGTGGACGGGGTAAGGGCGCGTGGCATAAGTGCTCCTGGCCATGTCCCGCATGGGCGAGTCGTCGCCGATCAGGTTGTAGGGCCAGACCGGCTCAAGGCCGATGTTCTCTTCGTTATGTTCCGATGCGGCTGGATCCCAGGACTCCGCAATGACGGTCTGCGTTTTCCCCTCGGCCGTTACTTTCTCGGCGTGCGGCAGAGCGGGTATAAGGCTCAGGTCGGACTGGAGTCGTTGCACCAGCTTGCCATCTGCGTGCAGCAAGGCGGCCGCCTGGATGACTGCGGGATACAAGGCCGACCTGGCGGAGAGATCGGTCGTCGGGTCCCGCGTGTCCCATTGCTGCTCGTGCGCGTTAGCGGGATGCGTGTGCATCTTTCCATCCGCGCCCTTTGTTTCGTAGGCGAGCAGGAAGCGCGCGCTTGCGGCCATCACGGGATAATTTTCCGCCAGAAATTTCACATCGCCGGTAATCAAATATTGTTGCCAGATCCAGAGCGAGACCTCCGAGCCCGTGGAAAGCGTGCGGGCGTTGTAGTACGGCTTAGACGCGGCGTCGCAATCCAGGCCGATCACAGGTGTTCCGGTCGAATGCAAATCTGCTTCGTACTCAATCCCCACTCCATTGAAGCGCATGGTCTCGGGCACGCAGATACCAGCGCGCCCGGCCATGTGTTTGCTGGTCCAATCCTCAATTCTGGCGAGATTTTCGCGATATAGGCGGAAATAGGGCGCGTTCAATTCAGACACGCCGGCATCCAGATTTGCCGCGACCTGCATGCGGAGATTCCAGTGCCAGAACGCGGCTGGGTCCCACCGATGGACGTCCTGTACGGCGGAGAAGAGGTCGGCGATGCCGGCCTGCGATCCGGGAAAACGGCCTCCGCTCTCCGCCGCGGCGCTGTAGAGATAGAGGTTGCGCAGGTTTTCCATGTACTCTCCGGAACCATCCGCGGAGGTTAGTTTAATCAGCTCCGCGCGCTGCCAGAAGGAGTGCCACCAGGCCAAATGTTCCTGGAAATCGGCGTTGGACAAGGCTACGCCGATACTCGCCTCTTTGGACCGCTCGCCGTTGTAATGTGGACAGGCGACAATCACCCGGAAGTGACCATCCGACGCCGGCTTGAAGGTCACGGTCACTGTGCGGGAATTGGTCACTGCCGCGGAGACGTTGCGCCCGATTGCCGTGATAGCGGCGAGAGAGCCGAATTTCTCTTTGCCGGCGCCTGGGCCATAGTTGTCGATCCAGGTTTGCGCGAGCATACCTTTATTGTTTCTAGCCGTGGCTTCCGGGGTACGCGGCTCCCACAGGCGAAGCTCGGCTGTCTGCGTAGCGTTGGGATCCGCACCGGTCACGTCGACGACGAATGTATCCGTTGCTATCTGGACGTACGCGCTGAGCTGGAGGCCCCCTCCCTGTTCAACCAGGGTTCCGTTGTAGAGATCGAGACGTCCACCAAAGTTCTTCGCGGAGGTGAGCGCGGAAAGGCCTGGAATGACAAGTTGGCCCGGAGAGTCTCGATGCGGCAGCGTATCTCCCCGGTTAAATTGCGCCGTAAATCCATCGCCGGACCAGACGGCGATCCCGAGACGGCCGTTGCCCATGGGCATAGCTTCCGCGGGCAGTTCGTTGGGTTGACCCAGCACTATGTCGGAGCGGCTGATCAGTCCTGCGGTGTCGACGGCGAAATGGCCGGCTTTCCAGGCGGTGGTGGTGAGACGATCTTGCGCGGTGGCATTAAGGGACCCGATGAGTCCGAAGGCGGCAACAAGCGAGAGGAAGCGCACACATCCGGTGTACCACTGTACTTCCTCGAACGCCAGTACTCGAGCGCTGGTATGCCTTTTCTTATCGCAGTCTATTTGATGGGACGGCGGGGCTGAAGAGTCTGCGTGAGAACCAGGGGAATGACTTGTATTTCAGGGGGAGTGAGGAGATAAGAAGGAATGTCTCGATATTTTCCTTATTCGCCCGAGCAGGCGTATTTGCTGCCCCC
>JBARKD010000611.1:0-8087 GCA_049800615.1 Acidobacteriaceae bacterium
TCCATGGACTTCGACCAGGTGTAACTGCCGAGGAACTGCAGACCGTTGCTGAAGGAGCGCTCCAGCTTGACGATCAGGCCGTTGTAGTTTGCAGGCAGGACGTTCAGCTGACCATCCGTGCTGCCTACTGCTGGGTTTGGCCTGAGATCCAGGATTCCACTGGTATTGCCTGGGGTAAGTCCATAAGGCTGGTTGAGATCGGCGCGCGCGGACTGATGGCGGGTGGTGTTTCCGATATAGCCCAGGGTGAGCAACATGTTCCCGCTTAAGGACTGCTCCACGTTCAGGGTGTATTCCTGCACCGATGTATCTTTGAGCGTTTTGGTGAGGGTGTAATTTTGCTGCCCGGCGGTCACGGCGCCGGACGCAAAAAGCTGCTGGACATCTACCGGCGCGGCCACATCAAACGTGTAGGACTGGTTGACAAAATTCGGAGAGTAAAGCAACTCAAACTGAAGGTTGTTGTAAAGGATGGGGGAGTAATACAACCCGTAGCCTCCGCGCACGACGGTTTTAGGGCTTGCTGCGTAGGCGAATCCGACCCTGGGCCCCCAATCGTTGTAATTGGTATTCCAGGTCCCGGGAATCACACGGTTTTGTGCGACGTTAAAGAGACCGCCGTGCCCGTTCTTGTCGGTGGGAGGACTGTTGAAGTCGTAACGCAGTCCCAGGTTGAGCGTGAGTTTTGCCGTAAGCTTCAGGTCGTCCTGAACGTACCCCGCGACATCATTGCCGCGAAATTCTCCCAGTGTGACCCCGGTGGCCGCGTTGGCAGTGCGCGGAAAGCCAAGCTCGAGGTCGGCGAGGGCATTCCCCTGATCGGTTGCGCTACGGACGCCTCCGCTGTAAGCAGAGGTAGCGCTCCCGTCGAAATTGTAAATACCGTTGTTTCCCACCACCCAGTTTCCGTCAAACTGGGTCCGGACATACTCGCCCCCAAAAGTGATGGTGTGCTTGCCCAGTTTCCACGTCACCTCATCCCCGTACTGGAAACGGTTCTGAATTGCTCCCTGCGGGGAGTACGGATCGCCCAGCGACGTGTAGTTCGTCAGGTTGATTTGCGGGGGTGTGTATTGCGCCGGCGCCGGTTTCACGTTCACTAACCCGTACTTTGCGGCGTAGTCCGTCGCTCCTTCGCCTTGTTGAGTGCGAAAAAGATTGCTGCGGTTGTAACCGGCCTTGATCACATTTACCAGGTTGGGATTGAAGACGTGGGTTTCGGCTACGGAGATATTGGTGCCCTTCAGCGCGTTGAAAATGCCGAAGAGGCCGGGTGTAATGCTGTCGCTGCCGACATTGTTTTCCAGGCGCGACACCGTGCCGAACAGCTGATCCTGGCTCGAGATGTTGTAGTCCACGCGGCCGAGATACTCGTCATAGTTGCTGATGTTCGGCAAGTTGACGACGTAATTGACATTGTCAGCGCCTAAAGGCGTATTGGGCATGGGATAGTTGGCCAGCCAGAGTTGGGCGAAGGGGCTGAGCGAAGGAATTTTGTTATTGGCAAAAGGAGAGGAAGTTCCTGTGGCCGGATTGTAGGTGGATGGGTCGTAGAGCGTCAGGTTGTCGGCAGAGAAATCTCCCGCGCGCTCCGCTTCTGTAGGGACGCGGTCCCGATTGACCGAAGACGTCCTGCTTCTGAGGCCGGAATAATCAAAGAACGCGAAGACTTTGTTTTTCAGGATCGGGCCGCCAAGATTAGCGCCAAATTGGTTGTAGCGCTTCGCAGGTTTGCTGGTTGCGAACCAGTTTGTCGCGTCAAAATCGTCGTTTTGCAGAAAGTCATACGCGGTTCCATGAAAGCGGTTCGAGCCTCCCTTGGTGATCACGTCGATGACGGACGGCTGGCTAAACCGCGCTGGGGCGCCGTTCAGGAGTGTGCTTACTTCCTGCGTAGCCTCCACCGACGCCAGGATATTGGCGGTTTGTGTCAGGAGGTTGGTATTGGCGACGCCATCCTGCAGAAACGCAGCGTGAGCATTGCCGAGCCCGGAGATGATGACCGAGGCGGAGGTCTGGTTATAAAAGCCTTCATCGCCCACGTCTACGCCAACGTCCGTTCCGGGCTGCGAAGCCGGACCCAGCGTGGCGATGTTGAGGATGCTTCGCCCGTTGTTAGGCAGATTCACCAGTTGAACAGGCGAGACCGAGTTAGCAACATCATGGCTATCGGTCTGCAAGGCCACCGCCCCGGAAGATGCCGTGATCGTCACTTGCTCCTGGACGTTGCCGACAGTCAGCTTAAGATCTCCATTTGCGCCGCCTGTGGTCAGTTCAATCGTTTTGACTGCGCGCTGGAAGCCGCTGGCTGTCGCTGTAAGTTCGTACGGGCCCACGGTCAGCGAAGGGACGTTATAGAAGCCGTTCTGATCCGTCTTTAGGGAGCGGACGGCCGACGTATTCAGGTTCTTGATGTCCACCTGGCAGTTGGGAATCGCGGCGCCGGTGTTGTCCTGGATCGTCCCGGTAATCGCGCCAAGGTCGGTTTGTGCGAGTCCGCGTTTTCCGGCAAAAGCGGTGAGCAGCAGCAGAATACCGAGCACATAAACGTTCGCTACGAAAGCAGCCGGCATTCGAGTCACGCGGCCGTGATGGTTTCTGGACATATATATTGCCTCCTAAAATTTCCTTGCCATGGATTCAGCCCTCGATCCCTCGGTGTGTACTGCGAGGGGTGTGTACTGCGAGGTCACCCATGTCGTCAGCGCCGGTTGCGAAGGGGCCTGAGCGATAGCCTCGAAACTGTTTGCCATCGAGGTTCTGTGATTTCAATAAGAGAACTTTGTTACGTTGGAAACGCTACGTGCGCGCCTGAGCCACCGTCAAGGGTCATTCGACACATTGATCTTCAATTTCGTATCGTGAAATCAAATCCGTCCGCGCAAACCGCTCAAACCGCCTGTTTTCTGTATACGCTGGGTTCATCAAGTGATTTCGTAGCCAATGGCGCTCGAAGGCAATTTGACAGCTCATTTCGAGCTATGAAATCGTCACGCCTGTGACATCGCGTTCGAGCGACGATGCGGCAGGTAAAGAATCGGCTCCCTACCAGATTGAATCCGTGGCGCGGGCTTGCCGTGTATTGCGCATTCTTCAAACCCAGGGGAGTTTGCCGTTATTCAAGCTCTCTGAACTGGCCGGCTTGAGCAGGCCGACAGTATTCCGGCTGGTGTCTACCCTTCAGGCAAACGGCATGGTGGTCAAAGATGGGGCTCGCAACTACCGGCTGGTCAGCGGGCTCATGCCGGCGCGCAGATACAAAATCGGATATCTGGCCGAGACCGGTGAAAGCTCGTTCTACCGGGCTGTTTCTCGTGGGCTGGTGGAAAGTGCGGCCCAGGCGGGTATCGACCTGGTGGCGCTGGACAGTCATTACAGTCCGGAGATTGCGCTGGCGAATGCGAAAAGACTGCTGGCGGAAAACATCGATCTTGCGATGGAATTCCACAGCTACGGGCAGGTCGCCTCGGTCATTTCGGCTCGGGGCAAGCATCGCAACGTGCCGCTCATTGCCATCGAAATTCCTCACCCGAACGCAGTTTATTTCGGAGTCGACAATTGCCAGGCGGGCCTCACGGCGGGCCGGTATTTAGCCCGCTGGGCGGAGCAAAACTGGCGGGGACAAGTCGACGAGATCCTGTTGATAGGTTCGATTCGCGCGGGAACGCTTCCGGAGGCGCGTCTTACCGGAAGCCTGCTGGGCATTCACCAGGTTTTGCCCAATGCAGCGGCTGCCAAAGTCATAAACCTGGACGGCGACTGGCGGCGCGAGGTGAGCCGCGAAGCGGTCAAGAACCATCTGAACGGTTCGAGTGCGCACAGGATCCTGGTGAGTGCAATCAATGACCCGAGCGCCATTGGAGCGCTGGAGGCGTTTAAAGACGCGGGACGTCTGCACGATTGTGCGATTGTGGGACAAAACGGTTCGATTGAGGCTCGTTTGGAAATGCACCATCCGGACTCGCGGCTCATCGCTTCGGTAGCCTATTTTCCCGAACGATATGGGGAACAGCTTATCGCTCTTGCGGTTGAGCTGCTGAGCGATCGAGGCCCGACTCCTCGCGCGGTTTTTATCAAGCATCAACTTCTCACTCCAGCCACTCTTAAGCAGCATTACCGGCGAGAAGTACAGGCAGCCAAGTAAACTCTGCTTTCATGATTGCAATTTCATCTTTAGTTCATGCAGCGATCATGAATGCAACGACCATTGTTCTCTTACTTGACTAGCCGGATGGATTCCAGCGTAAAGATACCCTGACTCACCCTGGTACACGGCCGGGGATACACTCGCGAAGACTGCGACTACAACTAAATCTCCGGCGTTGCCACGCAAGGCGCATGGTGGTTTCCAGTGGAAGAAGTATGCTCTTTTCAAGCAGCGGTTCTTCAACAAAGCTTCGGCGATCCTTTCGGGGGAGGGGCTCAAGGAAGAAATCGAAGGGCCGCTGCAATAAAAGTGGTAGCTTCACCTTCTCCTGCTTCAATTGAGTACCTCGTATCTGCCTTGTTGCTCTGGTTAAAGTTTTTCCGGACTTTTGTCTTACTGAATCACTCGAACGATGCATCACACTTGCCCTATCAGTTCACACTGGTAGGGCTTTCGTTTTTCTGGCTTTCGGTCGTCAGACGCGGGTCGATTCAGTGGTTACGAGTTCACGCACGAACTGACGGATGACTCGGGCAAGCTGTTTGCCTGATCAATCGGAACCGGCGCTCCCAGTTGCGATTGATTGTCATCCCGGGTATCCGGGTATGCGGGTACCCGCGTATCCGGGGAAGCACTTGACTCCAGGCGAGGCTTCCTCGCGGCATCGTTTTATACTCGGATGACCGGTATCGTACCAGGTATCGTACAAGGGCCTGCCGGAACGATATTCAATGAGGTCGCGGCCTTGAAGATAAACGCCGGGAAGCAAGCGGTGCGGTTGGCGAAGCTTTCAACGAAGCATTTGCGATTTTTTGTCCTGATGATGGTGTTTCCTTGCGCGATTGGCGTGGCCCAGGTCGCGGAGAAAAATGTCGCGCAGACAAATGATGTCCCTTGCAAGGCGTTAGCCAAGGTGGACTTCTCAACCATCCCGGATGCGCCAACCCACATCACGGAAGCCGTCCTGGTAACCGATCTCCAGGGGCTCTTGGGCAAGGCCCAGGTTAGTCCAGAGCTGGCAAAAGCGGTCGGTCCTATTCAGCCTACCTGCCGCGTTTCAGGCTACGTGGCGCCCAGTGCGGGCTTCATTCTTTTGCTGCCGGTGTCGCAGTGGAACGGCAAACTTTTGCACGTCGGCTGTGGCGGGTGGTGTGGTTCCACCGATTATGTGGGGGGCTCTTGTGCAATGCACCCGGGCTACGCCTGCGTGGGCACGGATATGGGCCATACAGGCGGCGGGGGTCTTTGGTCGCGCAATAATCTTCAGGGGCAGATCGATTTTGCTTATCGCGCGACGCACGTCGTAACTGTCGCGGCGAAAACTGTCCTCCGGCAGTTTTACTCGGCTGAGCCCAAGCAGTCGTACTTTATGGGTTGTTCCACCGGCGGCTATCAAGCCATGGTGGAGGCGCAGCGCTTTCCCTGGGACTTTCAAGGCATCATCGCCGGCGCACCGGACATGGATGAGAGCGACCTGGCGGTGCGCGGCATCTGGATGAAAAGAAATTTTCTTGGTGACGATCAAAAGCCAATCCTGAGCGATGCTGACATTCAGCTGTTGCACAACGCCGTGCTGGCCAAGTGCGACATGGACGATGGGGTGAAGGACGGCATCGTCAGCGCGCCTTATATGTGCGCCTTCGACGCGGCGAAACTGCAGTGCAAGGGCGACAAACAGGGAGATTGCCTAAGCGCGCGTCAAGTGACGGCTGTCAAAAATATTTATGACCGTCCCAGAACGTCGAAAGGACAGCCCATCTCGCCGCGTGCTGTCTTTCCCGGCGCGGAGCTTCAGTGGAAGGGTTCGTTTTCCAACACATGGGGCGACGAATTCTTCAAAGATACCGCTCTGCTCTCCATCCCGGGGAAGGAATGGAGCTACCGCGACTTTGATTTCGACCGCGACTACAAGCGCAGCGGGATCGGAGTGCTTTATCCGGACAGGGACCCCGATTTGCGTAAATTCCGAGACGCGGGCGGAAAGCTGCTCGGTTATCAGGGTGACACCGACATGGTGGAAATGCCGGGCGCGGCTTTCGACTACTACGAAACTGTGGAGAAAACGATGGGCGGCGCCAAGGCCACGCAGGAGTTTTACCGGCTCTTCGCGATTCCGGGCATGAACCACTGCGGAGGCGGCGATGGTGCTTCGGTCGTCGACTACCTCGGCTACCTGGAGACGTGGGTGGAACGCGGGCGGGCGCCTGACGTTATGATCGGCGCACACCTGAGCGGTTCTTCACGGGCTCCGCACAAAATGCCGCTCGACCCCGCTACGCCCGTTACTTTCACCCGCCCGGTCTATCCCTATCCGCTCCATGCCAAATACAAGGGCAGCGGCGATCACAACGACGCGGCAAATTTTGAGCCGGCGCAGTAGCAGCCTTTGGGTCTATTTCGGTCTATTTCGGTTTATAGCCGCACTGATTGTTGGAAAGGAGATTTCCAGGTTGAAGCTCGCTCTTGTTCTGCTGTTATGCGCCGCCATCGCAGGATGCGGATCCCGACCGCCCCAGACCGCTCCCAAATGGACTCTAACCAAAGACTCCGAAGCCGTTGTGCCGGATGGCAAACTCCGCAGCCAGATATTTGAGGCGCTCGATGCCGCGGAGAAAATTCACACGGACACATTCATCTCCCACTTCCAGGTGCGGGCAGCGACCGTGGTTGAAGTGAACGGCAAGGAGCAGGTGGTGCTCGGAGGCAACACGGAATATGGGCGTCCTGAGGGGATCCACGGAGAGACGTCGCTGCTGAACCATGTGATGGTCCTGTACGGCTCCGAAGCAACGCACCACGCGGTTCGCTTTGTGGCTTTTTATGGCCAGACTTGTGGAGGGACGGGAAGTTGCGGAGACTGCCGTGACTACCAGATTGCCACCACGGACTACGAGCATTTGCTGGTCGCCTGCGGCCAGGCTTCCGACCACACGGTGCGCGTGCGCCGCTTTATGGATCAACTGGTCTGCGAGCGGGATTTCCCGGTCGTAGATGCAGCGAGAATTCCGCTGAACGCAAAGGAACTTGCCGCCTTGGTAAAGTCGGCCGAGGAGGCGCGCAATGGCGGCATTACGCTGTTTACGCCGGGACACAATACCGGCGCCGCGGGCCTATCCTGGTCGGGAAAAACTTACCGCGCCGCAGGCGCCGATGACGCGGCATTTCACTACCGTTATCCCATCGGTGGAATGCTGCAGCAGGCGGCCACGGAAGGCGATTATCTGATGCGCGCGATCGTGGTTGCAGGTGAACCGGGACAATGGCCCGCGGTCAGCTACCGCGATCGTCAATATGGCTACGAGGTCAGCACCTTCAATCACGCTGAAGGGAAACCGCCCATCGTGCTGATATTGACCGACGGCCGCGGCAACTATAAATCGACTACCTTTGAATCTGCACTGCCTTATGCATTCAGCACGGCAGCATTCATGCCCGATGCCCTCAGCGCTTTCTTGAAATCTCACGCCCATGCGAAACCATAACCTGACTATTTCTGCCAATATCGACCGTCGAAAGTTGCTGAAAGGCGGGGTCGCACTGGGTGCGCTCGCGGCCATCCCTTCTCCTTCTCAAGCAGCGCCGGCGGCGACGGAGGGCAACGATCGTGAGTATTGGGTGGAAGTTCTGACCAGGACGTCGGAGCCGGTTCTGAAGGCCCTCGGCGAACGAAGGCTTAAGGCGGAGATGCCGGTCGAAGCGCCCCACGGCAACGCGGAGGAGCGGCGGCAGTTTACCTATCTGGAAGCCATGGGCCGATTGCTCGCAGGCATCGCACCATGGCTCGAAAGCGGACCACAAAGCGGTCCGGAAGGCAGCCTTCGCAGCCGGTACGCGGAGTTGTCGCGTAGTGCGATTCAGGCGGGAGTCGATCCCGCATCGCCGGATTTCATGAACTTCACCCACGGCAGCCAGCCCGTGGTCGACACCGCTTATCTCGCAC
>JBARKD010000612.1:0-20382 GCA_049800615.1 Acidobacteriaceae bacterium
GGTATACAGATGGACCAGGGGAAGTATCTTCTTCCAAATGAAAAGCCCTCTGCGGGCATCGCGGTCAATCACCACACACTGGTACATCGCCTTTGCCGCCTTGGTCGCAACGTTCAAAATCCCACTGATCCAACCATGGGCCCCTGCGCACAGGCCTTCGAAGCCGGCCAGGAAAGATCCGTAAAAAATGGCGATGCGATCACCCAGCAGGTAGCTCAAATCGTGCACCGGCTCGACGGTTCCATAGGTGGACTTGACCATGTGGAAGAGGTCTTCATCAACCAGTTGCGCTATCTCGGACGAGCTGAAATCGACACACGCGGAATTGTGTGGGTTGTTGTAGAGCATGATGGGGAGATTGGTCGCCCGCCGGAGGCGACGATAGTGTTCGATGACCGCTGCTTTGGACGGCTTTTGATAGTACGGAAGGATCACGATTAACCCGTCTGCCCCACATTTTTCCGCCTCTTGAGAGAGCTGGATCGTGAGTTTCGTGCTGTAATGCCCGGAGCCGAAGATCACGGGGACACGCCCTTTAACCACGTCTCGGACCAAGCGGAACACGCGCGTACGTTCTTCCAACTCCATCGCGATGAATTCGCCGCTGGTCCCAGCGATCACCAATCCATCGGCGTGTTGCTGGGTGATGAGCCAATCCCAATGACGCCCGGTAGCATCTTCGTCAAGATTATTATCCTTGTCGAACATGGTGAGGGCCGCGGGGAAAATTCCACGAAATCTATCGAGGGCAAAGGGCATAATCTTCTTCTCTCCAGGTGCAACATTTGCTTGGTTAGCCGGGAAGGATTTTAGCGTTCTGGAAAATGGAGATCACTTCCTGACGAGTCAATCGATTGACCTCTAAATATCTTCTCTCGCCCAGCGGTAACTTCACCTTGTTGCCGGCTTCTTCTGTTGCGACCGGTTCCCCCAGCTTTTTCATGAGCGTCATTTGCCTTGCCCGTAGTGAGAGCTCCAAGAAGCCTTTCCCTGATGTGTGCCAGTATGTGACCCAAACGCTCCCTTTCCGTTCGAATAAGAATGCCCGCCCAGGCGTGGCGTTACCAGCCACGTTCTCAATCTGGACACAACGCACGAGCTCGAATTCTCCTCGTTCGTTCAGCAGTAGCGTATGCTCTTGCTCCAGGTCGCGTAGTGAGATCTTTTGCTCCTGGGTCAGCCAATCCCTCGCGCGAACATCTTCCCAACGGCGGATGACCTCCAGGTTGTCTACGGTTCGCGGATGGGCGTCCATGGCTGCGATGTCGCCGACCAGCGCGATTGGGCAGTCCCACGCAGCTGCCCGGCTGGTCACGTACTCAAGCATGTCCGGCTGAGTGCCCATCGTGTCCTTGCCTGGCGCCCAGTATCCGATCCAGCCGAAATTGATGCTGGTAAAGTCTCTGCCGACGCGCGGGATCTCGGCTGCAGGATAGGCGCGTGTGGCGGCCTTCATCACTTCGGGCTTGAATACATCAAACGCATTTCCCCGGGTCAGGATATGCCAACTGAAATGGGATTTACAGGCGCCCTCGGCAAGCAGGGGCTTCGGTTTCAATTTCTGGTTCACGATCCACTGCGCCCGCGAAACTGTAAACCAGTAAGGAGGCGGTACATCTTCGGCCCCATCGAAATACACGAACTTAAACCCCGCTTGCTCGTAAATCTCATTGAGGCGATCCGCGACTTCCTCTTGAATATTTGTATCCTGGGTAAGGCGCACGAATACCGGCCAGGTATCTACGTCGAGGAGTCCGACACGTGAGCTTATCTCATGGGGAGCAGCTTGTGTGCCCAGCGCACCCCGCTGACAGTTCTCGAAACAATAGGGGGGAGCTGCGGTGTAGCGCTCATAAACGATCAGCTCGTTCTGGATTCTTAGAATCCTTCTGCCGTCGTCCAGGGTGCACAACCGCGGATTCTCTTCAATCGGAATTACTGTCGCCGCGGCATCGATCGTCGTCGCCAAACTGAAGCTCTGCCGCAGGTTCAGTCGGGAGTCTGGCTTCGGCGTCACATAAGCATCTTGCTTGTGAACTTTGTTGTAGTGGATATGGATCCCGGGAATAATTTCCGCTGAACTGATCTTGGCCACGACCTTTTGTAAGTCTGGCATTCCTCCGGGATACTCCGGCCGCCACGGAAGATGGCCTGCCGTCCTGGCAAACGCAAGATAGTACACATCCATCGCCCGGAAGCCGCACATTTTGGCAAACCTGATATGGCGGTCTGCGTCCTCTGGAGTGATCGTCAGGGCTTCATAGTAGGAGTACTTATATTCTTTGCAGCGACGGCTTTCTACACCCCGGGGCAGGTCGAAGTCTTCCTCCACGCGCGCAATCCGGTCCAGCAGATGTGCCGGTGCGGTGGTGATCAACGCCGCGCCCACACCCTCGAGCTGCACGTCGGCAAGGGTTCCCGCCTGGAACAGGTGATGCCCTCGCCGGTCCTGTGCGCTCACTTGCGCGTAGGGGTCGGTGGCCAGCAGGTTCACCGCTACCTCGTCGTCCCACATTACATTCAGCCATCCCCCCAGGTTCTTTCGGTCTCGTATTGGCAGTTGCACGAACAGAGTCTCATCAATGGGTGTTACTTTCTTCGACCGCAACGATGTGAAGCCCTTGTAGGTAAGCTTTTCCAACCGAAAAGCAATGTAGGCGTCGGTAATCGTGATGCCAATTAACGCCTCGTAACCAACCAAAGCAAAGTTCACGACGATCTTGTCACCTTCCCGCCGTAGATGATCCGCGGGGAAAGCAGTGATCTGCGCTGGGTAGGCCAATTGCAGCTCGTTGTCATAGGGACGGTATTGCGTGACGTTGAACATAGGTACGGCTGCATCTGTTGCCAGACATTCCTGCCCGGTCGCCTTGTGAATCAGGCTGTGGGCCGAACCGCTCGAACTGATCACGAGGCGCATTTCGAGGTTCTCGAGGACGATGCCATCGGCCTCGATCGCGGAGACATGCTTTGCCGGTGCTTCCTGAACCTGGTTCCCGGCAGCCGCATTCGCCGGCTGCACGGCCAGACCGCTGGACAAGGAAGAAATCCCCAGAAACCCCGCGCCTTTTAAGAACTCTCTTCGGTCGCTCATCAAGTTTTCCTCTGCAACAGGCTGAGATAGTGGCCAGCGGTGTCCAGGTCCGTGCCTTCGGTTTCGATGCGGAAAAGATCTCTTTTGGCCACTCCCTCATAGGTGGCCGTCGTCCAGGCATAAGCTTCTTCTGCCGCGGCCTCTCCGACGGCTCGCTTCATTGCGTCCACTGGTTGGACCAGGGTCAGTGGCCGGTCCATGATGGCAGCAGCCACTTGAGGGAGGTCGAGGTGCGTTAGGACATCGGGAACAAAAACATCGGCACCGTAACGATAGCGATCGAACCCGGTGAGGGAGCGATACGAAAGCAGACTTTGCACGCAGATCAGACCGCGTATGCGCAGATCGAGAGCAGCGGCGTACAGGCACCACAATCCGCCTGCTCCTTTGCCTATCAAATGCAAATGCTCCTGGTCGACATCGTGGCGGCCGCTGACATAATCAACGCTCCGCAGAACATCCTGAACGCGCATTCCTAACAGCGACTGGTTCATGAACCAGGCCGCGTAAGCCATGCTCGTCTCCGTGTTGAATAGTTGCCCGAACTCGCCGGACGAGGATGGCGAGGAATGAGTAGGCCGGGTTTCGCCGATGCCGCGGACATCCACTGCCACGACCAGGTAGCCTGCATGTACCAGTGTATCGAGTACGCCACGCTTCAGCCCCGATGCTTCCGGCCCCTCGAATTCCATCCCTTCGGCTTCCATGCCCTCGTCGTTGACAAAAAGGACGGTGGGCAAAGTGCCCGTCTTGTTTTCGGGGATGAAGACCCACGCCGGAATGTAAATTCCCGGCTCGGAGAGAAATTGGAGCTTATCGATTCGATAGCGTTCACGGGGTGTCGTGGCAATGCGGCGCACATCGAGAGGTTGATCCGATTTTCGATAGCGCAACAGGCTACGAATTCTATCCCGGACTTGTCGTTGCCACTCCTCTCGTTCAGCCCCAGTGGCCGGTACCGTTACCCGTGGTGGCAAGTTAGCTTGCTTTTGAGCGATCAGGTCGAAGATGGTGAGACCTTTGTGCGCGTAGCGGATCGAGCCATCCGTTGTGCAATACAAGTTTTCCGGGGGGTTGGTTTCAAATTCCGCTTCACTTTGTGGTCCCGGACGCCCGTAGAACCAGCGGCAGAACCAGTCGG
The DNA here is from genome assembly GCA_049800615.1 of Acidobacteriaceae bacterium. Classification (GTDB taxonomy): domain Bacteria; phylum Acidobacteriota; class Terriglobia; order Terriglobales; family Acidobacteriaceae; genus PALSA-350. Next base: position 4,236 of record JBARKD010000612.1, read on the forward strand.
TCGTCGCCAGCCGTAACTTCGGGGTCCAGGCATGCGGATCGTCCGCAGCCACTGTGGCAAACTTCTCCTCGACGCCGAGTTGCCGGTACCGGGCGTGGATTGCCTTCGCCGCGGTATCAAAGGTTTCGCCGTAATATTCAATGCCAGCGAGCAGGGGCCTGGGAGCCACGGCAACGTGCAGATCAACATTATCGATACCATAGAGCGCAGCCGGGAAAAGATTCTGCTCGACGTCTGCCAAGCCAACGGATCGCGCGGGCCACATGTTTGCCGTCCCACCTTCCATAATCGCCGCGCATTGCACTCTGGTATCGACCACGCTGATGAACTTGGTGATCGTTCCTCCTCCAGAATGGCCGGCGCAGCCAATGCGTTGCGCGTCCACCTCGGGCCTGGTCAGGAGATAATCAATCGCTCTCATGCCGTCCCACACCAGGTACTCAGTAAGGTTTTCTCCCAGCAGCAACAACAGCTGGCCAGCCATCGAATGCTCGTAGACGGGTCCACCTACCTCGGTGACGTTGGTTTGCGGATTCCAGTATTGCCGCCGTTCCCCTTGTCCGATTGGGTCATAGCCCAACACCACAAATCCGTTCTTCACCAGACTCAGATAGACACTCTGATATTGAGGTAGCATCCTTGCCAGCGGGTAGTGCCCGCACGGCGAGACAATTGCCGGAAAAGGGCCCTTGCCAGCGGTTGGGACATAAAGATTCCCGGTCACCCAGAAATCAGGGCGACTCTGAAACATGATGTTCTCGATGCGGTAGCCATCTTTGTGCATCACCTTGACGGTTATCGGCTGCAGCGGATTCCTTGGCGGAAATTTGCCAAGCATTTGGACTACCTTTTCGCGGACGAATGCGTTGCGTGCTTCCACATCCGACACGGTGCTGAGAAGGGCGCGCTTCCGGTCCCAGTTGGAGGCAAGCTCGTTCAGGCCATTTGCCAGGTAGCCGATCAGCATATCCGGCATCTCTTCGCTATAGGAGGATGCAAAGCCGGATCTGGTATCTGCAATCCCGCTCCGCCGCAGAAACGCCGAGCTAAGCAGGAATGCGCTGGTCTCGACCACGAACCTTCGCCGGTTCAGAAGATTGTCTCGATGATCAACGCGGCAGGTCACCAAGTGACGGCTACCATGCAGTACGTTTTGAGCGTGGGGACCGTAAACACTGCCTGAGCACCTTGAATTCTGAAATTCAGCGTGTCGTAAGTCTCTGCATACGCAGAGTAAAGCTGGACCGCAACAGCGGTCTTTTCTGCGGGGGTTGCGCACTTTACTTCTATGCCTTCTACGAATGGAATTTCGCCTGCGTTGTAGTTCACCAAGTGAACAAGTCTCCGTCGCTGTTCCGGCTGCTCCACTAGATTTGCTCCCACGAAATCCGGTCCCGTGACTTCGAGTGGAACATCCCCCTGGGCAGCCCAGTACACTGCATCCACGAGCTCCTTCCAGTTTTTTGGACGCTTCCAAAACTCTGTGCCCAACAGGAAATAAGGTTCGGGCGGCGGCAAAGGGCCGTCGAACTCAATCACGGGAAAGTAAGCGACTCGCCCTCGTCCAAACGTCTTCCTGGCAGACGTGCTGGCTGCGGCCTCGGGCGCCTCCACGTTTCTGCGATGGTTGGCGCCCGAGGCCTGATTGTCGACTAGCCCCTCAAGGCCGGGCTTCACCCTCATCCGGCGCCATGCGTCATAGAGGCCTGTCTGTTCGGTGGCCACTAGTCCACCACCCGCTTCTACATAACGGCGAATTTGGGCGAGCTGCTCGTCGGAAAGGCATTCCGAATCCGGAAGGATAAGTACTTTGCAGGTGGCGGGGGAAAGACCGTCGAGGTGCTCGTCGTAAATGAGGTGAAAAGGAACCCTGGCCTGAATCAATGCTTGTTCCACCAGGATCGCGCTCAATCCGGCGTGGGAGTTATGGTAGGTGATGGATGCGTAGGAGCGAAGCACCGCTACCGAGGCCACGTCCTTCGTGCCTACATAGAGATCTCGCTGCCGGCGATAAAAAGAGATGTATTTCACTATCTGGGAAGATAGCGGACTAGAGCCCGCGAAGCCGATCGTCTGGTTGAATGCCAGGCATTCTGCGATCGCTACTTCACCGGCCGAAATATAGGTGAGAACGATATTCTGGTAAGTCCGGGCAGCCTTATAAGTGCGGATGGTCGTAATCAGCCGCCCATCCGGTAAGTACTCCGGCGTGCGGTCGGATTCATCCCAAAACACCTGGGTAAACTTCAAAAGGCGTGCGTCGTCGGTGCCGCGCGTCCAGGGGCTATTGTGACCAACCTCCCCACCATAGTTAATCTCGACCACCACTTCGGGGTTGAGAGAAGCGATGAGAGTCGCCATCTGGGCTAAGGCGTCTGTCATCGTTTGGCACCGGTAATCAATCCATTCCTGAAAAACGGGGTCCACGATGATATCCAGTTTTTCCGGCCGGTTCGACGAATTCCACAAAGGAGGATTCACATAATCGACATTCTCAAATCCAAACCGGTCTTTGCGCCTCTCCGGTGAGTACTTGCTTCGAAGATACTTGCGAAACCCGGTCTTGCAGCCATTGCAATGACATGAGTTGGGTTCCGCGTTCAATGTGAAATTATCGAAATGAATGAAGTCTGTCTTTACCTCACCCACGGCGTAACGTACCACCTTCTTGAGGTAATCGATGTATTCCTGATTGGAAAAACAGGGCAAGTAGCGAAACGACTGTTGATACCCGTACTCGAGCATGATGGGTTGACCGAGGGCATCGCACTGTATCCATTCCCGGGCGCGTGGTTCCTCCGCGAAAAAGGTCTCATACATCATGGTGTCCCACTGCACATAGGTATCTATCTTCATACCGAGGCGGTGCACGACGGCTGCAGTGCGTACGGTATCTTCCATTTCCGGCTTCTCAGCGACCATGCCGAAGCCTTTGTACAAATGGGTGTGGAAGACCTCGACCCCCTGATCTTTGAGCTGTTGAATCACCTCTTCACTCTGCTGATGCTGGTACATTTCGCGCGCGTTCAGACTTTGGCCACCACAGCGCACAACGAAGAGATAGGGTTCGTGCGAACCACCCGCATCGATCAATCCATGCTCGATCCATCTCCCGGTCGACGCCCCTGGCAACGCTGCTTTCTTTAGCGTGCCTTCTGCGCCATACCCATACGAACTCGTCATCCCGAGCTTGGCGGCAGCGATCCCTCCCACCACGGTACCCATAAAGTCTCTGCGGTTCATCGCTTTGTCATCCTTACTTCATTGCCATGGGTAGAAAAGATAGAGCTTGGAAATGCGTTCGTCCTCGCCGATATAGACCGTGCCGTCGGGGTCAGACGCCATCGCCCCAATTTCGTATGCTTGCCAGGTATAGTAGGGCCTGCGATTCACATCCACGAAGCCCAGCACGTCATAGGCGCCGGTCGAGGGATCATAACTAAATAGACGCGCCATTTCATCCTTGTCACCGCCGGCTCCGTAGAGCGTTCCGCCCGGACCGCGCACCAGCCCGTCGATGCGATATTGGTTGAGCGGTTTTCCCAGGTTGGTAACGGTTAGCTTTTCCGGGTCGAAACGGAAAAGGTATCCGTCCGATGTGCCACCGTAAATGATCCCGGAAGGATCCAGCAGAAAAGCGTCCACCCGCGTCCATGGCTCCCGCCCCGGCACCGCGGGCGCCTGCACAGGGAGCTTGTCCAGCTTTTGCGTTTTCGGATCAAACTTGAAGAACGATCCGTTTTCCCCCGAGGCAAAGATGTTTCCTTGCTGATCGACCACCAGCATCCGGGACATCATCTTGTCCTTCTGGAACTTCTCTCCTTCAGGAATGTTCCTGGCCACGACTCCGAAATCGGTGAACTTTGCGCCGGCGATGGAGTATTCAAAAAAGTGGGTATTGGGACTTGTCAGCCCATAGATCGCGTTCGCATTGCGGTCAATCGTCAGCGCGAAGATGCTCTCACCCGGGATCGGCTGGCCCAGGTCGGTAGTTGGCAGTGGCTTGCCGATCTGGATTTGCTGACTATCTTCCTCGCCAGGAGTGTACTTCAGAAGGCGGCCGCCAGGAGACGTTCCGATGTAGACCTCGCCCGAAGCCGAGACGGCGACTGCGTGAGTCACCGATGTGGCAGCTGGAATCACCCCCAGGGGTTCCACATATCCGTGGCGTGGATTCAATACAAACAGGTGGGCACGGGCTCCACTCGTGGCCCCATATAGATACCCGTTTGGCGCAACCGATAGCGAAGTGATACTGGATTCACCGTCTGGAATGACGTCGATCGGCGGGTAGCCCAGGTCGCGGGCGTCAATCCGCGTTTGCCTCACAACTACCTTGTCATAGCCGCGATCCCGCTGGCTGTGAGCAAGGGTGCCGGCAGGAAGAATCGCGGCGATGAGCAGAAGCCCTTTCACTTTCATGAGGTCCTACTCCGGCTTCGGATGGAAGATAAACAGGGCCAAACGGAAAGGCACTCCCTGAATCTTCCCGCCGTAGTCCGCGTCACTTCGAACCTCCTCGGCGCCGATCGCCCCGACGAAGTAGATGGTGCCGTCCGGTCCGGTGTCCGCCGCATTCGTGCCCAGCACCGGCCGTCCGTCGGGCAAGTGCATCTCGCCCAAATCCTCAATTCGGCCGCTGCGCAGATCGTAGGTCATCAAATGGGAGGCGGCCGCGCCGGCGCTTCCACTGTAATCGAATTCGGCCCCCGCAGCCGCGTAGTACAGCTTTCGATCAAGGCCTATCGTGAGGCTTAGCGTCGCGTAGGGCACATCGCGGCGCGAAGCAAAGGCGGGAATGCACATCTGTCCCAAGGTTTTCACTTGCTCATCTTTCGGACCAGCCGGATCGAAGGAAAACAGAGTGGTGGCACTTTCCTCGACTCCGTAGAATTTTTTCGTCGGCTGATCCCACACTACTACGCGCCACGCAGTTTCCGCTTTATCGTAATCGCGCCCCAGTGAAATGCCTTTCTCGCGGATAGGCACTCGTGCGGAAAGCTCCTGAATGCTGTCCGTTCGCGGATCATATTTGAATATCCGTCCAGCGCCGAAGCCCCCATAGACATTTCCTTCGTCGTCTATGCCCAGGGTGCGGCAGATGGAGTCCCAATTGTTGATCCTGCCCTTGTCGACCTTGGAGCCCGTGGCCACGTCATAGTAGACAAAGTGTGCTCGAGGATGGGTAAGACCGTATATACGGTTGAATTTTGGATCGTAGGCGCCAGTATTCATCCCCTCGAACCTTGGACCTATCCCAAAGTCTTCTGTCTTTCCTGTCGAGGGATCGTAGGCCATGTAATGTGAGCCGGGATATCCTTCCGGGGTAGCGAAGCGAGCATAGTCGAACCAAAATCCGCCGTGGGTCGCGAAATAGATGCGGCCGTCCTTGCCTTCTCCGAATTTCGCGTGAATCTTCGACTGCGGACCCAGACCTAACCCCTTTTCACCAGTGAGCGCGGCAAGGTCGCCTACGTCGACCATCCGATCCTTTTTCGAATCGTAGAGGACGAGATGTCCGTTGCAACCATGACATGCCAGGCCGACGTATACCTTTCCGTCACTCGCCGCTTTCAACGCGGCCCAGTTGCCATCCATCGTGGCCAAACCAGGAAAGACCCGGTAATCGACGGTCACCTTTTTCTCAGCCGCGCCGGCGCGTACGGCCCATGCCAGAATCGCCAGCAAACATAACCCTCTGACAACGGCAGGGGGGCAAAAGGTGTTTCCGAATTCCGGGACGCGCCGATGGCCTTGGTTCTCTATACCGGACCTCACTCTCTCTCCAACTCCGCTGCTGATTCCTTATCGAGATACACGGTCGCATCGGGATGGGTACGGAGGATGGTCGCCGGGCAGGCCGTGGAGATTGCCTCGTTGAGCGTCCGCTTCATGATTTTCGCTTTCCTCGATCCCGGCACCGACAAAATCAACTTCGGTACGCGAAGCAAGGTTGGAATCGTGAGGGTCATGGCCAGTTCCGGAACTTCGTCTACGCTTTTGAACCAGCCTTCCGCTGCCTGCTGTTTCCGGCAAACCTCATCCAGACGGACAATTTTCATATCCAAAGGATCGCTGAAATCTGCCTCGGCGGGATCATTGAAGGCGAGATGCCCATTCTCTCCAATGCCGAGCAAGCATAGCTGGGGATCGGCCGAACGCAGCGTCTCTGCGTAGTCGCGGCACGCCTGCGCTGGGTCTGGCGCGCTTCCGTCGACTTCCCAAAAGCTCTCCATCTGCGCCTGCTGCGGCAGGTTCTGTCGCAGATAGCGGCGGAACGAGGCTGCGTGATCAGCGGGAATACCGATGTACTCATCCATATGGAATCCACAAATCCGATCCCACGGCAGGTTCGGGATCTCTCTCAGCGCTCGCAGCATCTCCAACTGCGACGCACCAGTGGCAAAAATGACCCCGATGCTTGCCCTCCTCTGGCCCAGTTCCCTCAGCGCGCCCGCCGCAGCCTGGGCCGCGGCGGCACCAGCCGCTGCTCTCGTCTCATGAACCTCGATCTTCAGTTTCTCTGTAAAGAACTGCCCAACGGTCGCAAACAACTTCTGCATTGTCATCCTCTCTTAGGCTGATCTGGCTCAATTGCAGGGATCTCTCCTAGTGGACTGTAACAGCTGATTCAGTAGAGCCGCAGGGGCTAAAAGCCCAATTCCTTCTCAGCCTTTGCGGCCCGACTAAACAGGCTGCGGAAAAACGCGCCGAAGCAACGAGCGAGGCGCTAGATAATGTATCCCTGCCTGGACAAGTGGCTACGCCTGGTAGGCTTGTCGAGCCGCTGCGTTGTTTTTCCGCAGCCTGTAAAGCCGGGCCCTGATACAAAGCATGAGAGTCGCGCATTTCGCAGGTTTGGTTCTACTCCTGAATCAACGGTTAAAGTTGACTAGAAGGTATAGCGAACACTAAGCAGTCCTGACCTGGGCCCGAAGAATGATCCTTGCACACTTGTGATCTTGCCCACTGTCGTATCGGTGATGGTTACATCCGGGTTGCCAAAGTTTGGATGATTCAGGACGTTGGTAAAGCTGCCGGAAATCTGGATATTGGTTTCCCTCCACACCGGAAAGCTCTTGAACAGCGCGCTATTCAGCACCTGCGAATCAGGCCCTTTGAGAGTCCCATAGCCGGTATTGCCAAATTGGCCTGCCTGCGGGATCGCATAGGCGGCCGGGTTGAACCAGTTATTGATGCTCTGTTTTCCGATCGCACTCGAGGAGATGTTGGTGCGGCTGGCGCTTCCCTTGAACGCGTTGATGTGGGTCGGATCCACTCCACTAAACAACGGGGTCAGGTAATTGCCGGTGTTCGCCAGATAGGCAGCGCTCAATTGCCAACCGCCAAATATCTTCGACCAAAGATTGTCCTGAGACAGGAGCATCTGCCCATGACCGACCGGCAAGGAATAGAGGAGGTTGGACACGAATTGATATCGCGGAGTGTATGTATCGTTCCCCCACTGCCGGCGAAGATTATACGTATCCTCCGCGGTTACACCGGCCTCTACATCAGAGCTATCGGGGTCGTCGGTAAGATTTTTTGCCCAAGTGAAGGCTGCTTCAAACAATAGATTGCTTTTTAAATTGCGTTTCACTTCTGCGGTAAAGGCGTTGTAGACCTCGCTGCCTCCGTTAGAAATCTGGTTAAGCGTTTGGAATGCCGGGTAGGGAGTATTCGCCTGCGACCAGGGTACGGTCGCACTGGCCTGCACCTGATTCAGGTTCCTGGTGTACAGCAACGCACCCTTCAAGCCGATATATGAGAGGCGCAATCCTGTGTTAAATCCGAGATCCCGTTCAACCGTGAGGTTCCATTGCTGTACGAAGGGGTTGCGCATGCTTTTGTCGATACCGGTCATATTCACGGCACCGAGTTTTCCGGAGCCGGCGTTGATCGGGTTGGTGAAGCTGATCGCTGCAGAACCGCCCTCGATGCTGTTGGTATACGCGACCGTGCCGCCATAGGGCGCTTGATATAGATCGGTAAACAAATGGATGGTGATGTCGTTGTTGTAGACTCCGTACGCACCCCGGATCACCGTCTTCTTATTCAGATCATAGGCAAATCCGAGCCTGGGATAGAAGCCTCCCTTGAATGCATTTCTCAAACTCCGTGCCGGCAACCCCGCCTGCTGAGCGGGCATGATCGGGATTTGTGCCGGGAATCCTGGAGGAATGAATTGTTGCGTATTTGCCAGGGATGGTACGACGATGGAGCCGTTGGCCGCGTCGAAGATGGAAACGTGGTTGTACTTATCCACCCCGGCGCTATCGAAGTCGTAGCGAAGACCGATCGAAAGCATCAAATCAGGCAAAGCCCGCCAGTCATCTTGTGTGAAGGCGCTGAGGAAATACTGCCGCGCATACACAGACGGACCAAGATAGCTGTAGCTTGTTGCCTGTGGCAGGCCGAGCAGGAAGTCGGCATAGGCAAACCCCGACTCACTTCCGTTAAAGGTAAAACTGCCGAAGCTCGGATAGGCCGGTAGGGTGCCAAATTGCGGCCGATACTCAAATCCGCTTTTTATCGTGTGGTTCCGGCGCTGATAGGTGAGCTGGTCGGTGATTTGGACGGTCTGCTCCGTACCATTGGCGGGCCCCAGTTTGCCGGGAGACGTGATGCTGCTGATGGACAGCGTGGGAAATCCTGTGGCGGTGGCTGGGGCCACGGGCAAGCCCTGGATCCCCAGGTTATCGATGATTCCCTGCCCCTCCAGGATGGGATGAAAGCCGTTGTTGCTCCACACCGCCCCGAGTTTCGCGAGGTTAAGCAGATTCGAATTAATAGCCCAGGTGTCGGAGAGCACACCAGAGTAGGTCTTCCTGTCCTGGACTCGATATCCGGTAATGGATGGAGGCAATCCGCTATCCAGTACCTGGGGAGCGGCCCGGTTGTAACTAAAGCGCACAAATGCTGTATTTGTAGGCGACAGGTTGGCATCGAAGCGCAAATCGATTCGCTCGCCTACGCTGCTTTGCGGATAAGTAGCTCTGAAGTTGCCGACATATCCGGTTGCTGGTCCATAGTTGGGGGCTGGGTAGAACATCGCCTGCCACTTTTGCGCGGCCTCGCTTTGTGGAGTAGACAACAGCGACGGCGTAATTATGTTGCCGGGGAACGGCTGACCGGTATACGGGTTCTTAATGATGATCGGTGTTGAATTCGATAGCAGCGACGAGAAATCTCCCCCACGAAATGCCAGCGTCGGCAGGTTGGGATTTATGGCAACGGGCTGATCGTTCCTTACGCCTTCGTAGGAGGCAAAGAAGTAGATCTTTCTCCTCAGAATGGGTCCACCGATACCGGCGCCGAAGTCGCTGTTGGTAAACGAAGGGTTCGAGGTAGAGAAATAGTTTTGCGCCACCAGGTTCTGGTTGCCAAAGTGCTCGAACGCGCTGCCATGAAATTGATCGGTCCCGCTCTTGGTAATGACGGTGACGTTCGACAACTGACCCATTTCCGCCTTGTTGTCGACGGCGCCATTCTGCACCTCTTGAATGATTTCGAACGAGGGAAAGGCAGGGCCTTCCACGTTTCCGTAGATGGTTGAATTGGAACTGATGCCGTCCACGTTGTAATAAGCTTCCCCGCTGGTGGAGCCGGCCAGAGACCATCGATTGGCGGCAGTCAGGTGGCCGGTGGGGAGCAGCGGGGTGTAGTACAAAAGGCCGCTATCTCCCGTGGAGTCCACGATGCCGAGCAGATTCGATGACGTCTGGGTTAGCTCCACTGCGGTCACGGTGGTCGAGATCGAGGGCATTTCGGCTTCGATCACCGGCGCGCCGGCCGTCACCTCAACCTTCGCCGCAACGCTGCCGATCTTCAACGGAATGTCAATGCGAATGGTCTGCTGAGCTTGTAGAACGATCCCCGTATTCTGGAAGGCGGCAAATCCTGGGGCTCTCGCCGAGACAGTATAGGTTCCCGGGTTAAGGTCCGAAACCACATACTCCCCTCGATTGTCCGTCATCAGGTTTCGACTGGCGTGTGTACTCTCATTCGTGACGGTTACAGAAGCGTGGGGGATCGCGGCTCCGTCCGCACTGGACGCCGTGCCTAAGATAGTTCCGACAGTATTCTGGCAGTGGCCTGCGAGCGATAGCAGGGTTCCGAAAGTACTTGTTAGAAGCCACGCCGTCTTGTGAAATGGCTTCGGTACAACGCAACTGTTCTGCATGTCCGGCTCCTGACGAAGGCCATCGGCTTTAGGAACGCACAGGGCATGAACCCCGGGCCGAACCGGCTGTTGAAAAAAAGAAATGTGTCGCTTGCGATCAACAGTCGGAGTGATCGTTGCCACGCGTGAAATGTATTGCAGAGAACCGGTGCAGTCAAATATCAAGTTCCGCTATGATCCATCTAATTTTGAGATGAACGATTTAGCTCCGGCACAAGGATGCGGTGGCCGGTCTTCGAGTTAATATCGGTGTTGAACGAGCAGGATGCCTTTTCTTCATTCCTCGGCCCCATTTCATCACTTTCGCGGAGTACCAGCATGCCTGATGCCTTCCTCACAAATCTTGCAGGATGTACTTTTTCCTGTAAGCGTCTACGGTCCACGGCCTTGTCTCTGCTTCTACTTGTCCTGTGTGGGACGACCTCGTCTGTGTTCGGCGCCGCGGCCAGGAGCTCAGAGCCGCTGGCTCCTCTTCCGCCGATGGGCTGGAATGACTGGGCCCACTACCGTTGTGGCTATACGGCGGAAACCATCCTTGCCAATGCCAGGGCGCTGGTGAGTACGGGCCTTGTCAAGCGTGGCTATAACACGGTGACGATCGACGATTGCTGGATGCAGAAAGATCGCGACGCTGCCGGCAATCTGCAGGTTGATCCGCAACGATTTCCTGAGGGGATCAAGCCGGTGGCCGACGCCGTCCACGCATTAGGTCTGAAGTTTGGAATCTACGAGGACGCGGGTTACGCCACCTGCGGAAAGTTCGCGGGCAGCGGCGAGCCTGATGGCGGGGGCAAAGATCACTTCCTGCAGGACACCCGGCTTTTTGCGTCGTGGAGCGTAGATTACCTTAAGCTCGATGGCTGCAACCTGTACGTGCCCAATGGGGCCAGTAAAGCAGAGTCGTATCGCAAGGCCTATGCGGCCCAGAGTGCGGCGCTCAAGACCGCGGGGCGTCCCATCGTTTTCTCGGAATCAGCCCCAGCATATTTTCTGGATACCCCAGACTGGTACGCCGTGCTCGAGTGGGTGCGCGAATACGGCCAGCTCTGGCGTGAAGGCTGGGACATTGCGACCTTCAAGCCCAACCAGCCCGACCTCTCGCGCTTTCACAGCGTGCTTTGGAACTACGCCTACAACCTCCCCTTAGGCCGTTTCCAAAAGCCCGGCAACTGGAACGATCCCGACTTCATCATCGGCGGCGATAACGGCATGACCATCGCCGAAACCCGCAGCCAACTGGCCTTGTGGTCCATGATGTCAGCGCCGTTGATTCTCAGCTCCGACGTCGAGAAGCTCAGTCCACAGGCGATCGCAATTCTTGGTAACAAGGACGTACTACGGATCGATCAGGATGCGCTTGGCCGGATGGCCACGCTGATCAGCCGTGGACCGGTAATGGATGTTTTATTTAAGCCGCTAAGCGCCGGGGATTATGCGCTTGCCATACTGAACCGGGGAATGACCACCAACCACGTGGAACTGCATCCCTTTGATCTCGGCTTTGCGAATAATCCGAAGTGCACTTTGAACGGGTGGAATCTCTGGGATGGAACGCATACATCGGCGGCATCCACCTTGAAGGCCGACATTGGCACACACGATACGGTCATCTGGCGCGTGCACCCAACCGCTGACTGCGGTAAGCCGGCGCGCATCGGCGCCATCACCATGATCGTGAGCCCCAGCCATCACGACATCGATGGCTACAGCCGCTGTTTGACCGCGCCGGGCCAGATCGGCAACTGCATGGGCACTGGAGCGGAAAGTTGGATAGTTACCGGCGGCGGCACTGTGAAGTCAGGGGGACGCTGCCTGGGCGTTGTCGATGGCAGGCCGGTCATAGAGGCCTGCGCGGCAAAGACCAGCCAGCACTGGAGCTACACGCTTGGAGGCAACCTGGTCAACGCCTCCGGCAAAAAGTGCCTCAGCGCCAGCGACCTAAACAACAAGGCACAAAGCCTTGCCCTGGAGACCTGCGGGCACAATCAGCCGACGCAGATATGGTCATTACCGAACTGATGGGCCGGCAGGGATGCGATTCAGCTACGTTAATCCAGCAAAACCCTGGCGAACGCATCGTGATCGTTCGACGCTTTGTCCAATAGGATAAGGAGATCGGATCGATGCCAGCTGAAGATAGTACAGCGGCTCTTTGCCGGAATGTCATCACCGTTGCGGTGCCGACGCGAGCTGCTGTGTTTCCTGGCGCTGCACTTCCTTGAACAAGCGGATCAGCTCTACGAGGATTTTTGGAATATGGTCCGACTTGTGATACACCAGTCCCACTTGCCTCACGACCCTATGATTTCGAATTTTCAGACAATGCAGCTCTCCGCGTTGCAGCTCTTCAGACACTGAGCGTAACGGGATGATGCTGATTCCCAAATCGATTTTTACCAGGGGTTTGATCAAGGCCACGTTTTCGGCTTCCATCACAATTCGGGGCGAGATTCCGACTTTTTGAAAGAAATCGTCGAGAACATCGCGGGTGCGCGCTCCCCTGGGAAAGAGGATGAGCGGGTAATCCTGAAGTTCCTCTGCTTTCATCCCGTTCCTCTGCGAGAGGACAGGATGCTTGGGGCTGGTCACGACGACCATTTCCTCTGTAATCAGGGGAACGACTTTCAGATCGGCGTGGCGCACGGGCAGAGTAAACACTCCCAGCTCGATTTGGTTGTCGCGTAACTTGATGAGCAGGGTGTCGGTGGGCGCGGTGATCACCTCTAACTCTATGCGCGGGTGCAGCGCCTTGAATTTTTCCAACACCGGCGGAAGTATGTAGGTACAGGCAAGCATTCCCGCTCCGAGCCTCAATTGTCCGCGTTCCAGGTGAGCGATCTCAGAGATTTCGAGCTTTGCATTTCTCATATCCTGGAAGATCCGCCGCGCGTACCTGAGCAGGGTTTCGCCTGCAGGCGTTACATAGACTTTCTTGCTCACCCGCTTAAAGATGGGCTCACCTAATTCGTCTTCGAGCAATTTGATCTTGCGGCTGATTGCAGACTGAGCAACATAGAGTTGCTGGCTCGCCCGCGTAAAGCTGGCGTTATCGGCAACCGCGAGAGCCATTTCCAGTTGTCTGAGATCCACGGCGACAATATACCAGAATTAGCTTGGTCGCCTTCGATCGATCTTGTTCTCAGATGATCGCGCGGGCCCGTCGATTAAGGTCGACGCATACCGATGCCCCATCGCCCCGCTGGCTCCGGGCGGTACGCGATGCTTTGAAGCATCGCACGCTGCTGGCGGGCTCATCGAGTGCTCAGCGCATCGCGGCCAACAAAGGCTGCAAGTCCCTTAGCTCCCGATTTGTCTTTTGTTGTTCATCACGGTTGCATTGTGCGTTTCGTTCGATCTCTTTTTCTCCATCCGCGCGATAGCCCAAGCGAAAGAGGGCTCTGGCCATACGATAGTGCGCCGGCCCATAGCCGGGGTCTATTTGCACAGCTTTGCGAAGGAAAGGAAGCGACGCCTGCCATAACGATAGTTCCTGGTACAGTACGCCCATCAGATAATTGGCGTCCATAGATTGGGGCTTCGTTGTGAGTGCCCGCTGCAAGAGCGCGCGAACCAGCGTCCGATCCTGTTCGTCCCTCCTGCGTTGCAGGAGGGTTGCGGCGGCTGCAGTTTCTGCTATCACATCGCCTGGGTGAGTTTCCGCGTAAAGAATGATCGCATCGCACACTGAACCGGGATCGCCCATGTTCAAGGTGCAACTGTGCGCCAGCATCTCAAGGTAAACCTTGTTGTGCGGATCGGAGCGAAGAAGCCTCGACAAGAGGCCCGCTGCTCCCGTGAAATCGTTGATCCCATACTTGCTCAGTGCCAAGCCAAGCATCATGCGAGGGCTGGAGGGGTAACGGGAGAGACCGTCCGAGTAATTCGCGAGCGCAGCATCAAAAACGGAACGACGCAGAAACTCTAATCCCAAAGCGTTTATGTTTTCCTGGGAAGGGTTTAAGCGGACGGCGGCGCGATAGCTATCCACGGCTTCGGCGAATTGCCCTTCACGTTCGTGGATGTCGCCCAACAAAGCTTGCTCCTGAGCGGACAAGTCCCGGACGCTCCGGATCCGTTGAGCGGCTTGCCTTAAGTCTCCCGACAGGAAAAGCGCAAGCGCCCACTGGTAGCGGCTATCTCGATTTTCGGGATCACTCTGGCTGGATGCCTCAAATGCCTGGGCTGCTTCCGCATAGCGTCTTAATCCCATCAGTGCGGTTCCGAGCATTGCCTCATGTCTACCGTCAGGCGCTAAGACGACCGCACGCCGAAAGACACGCACAGCGTCATCATTTCGGCCCAGCTTCAGATAGGTGATGCCAAGGTTCTCAAATACAATTGGCGATGCGGGAACGGCGCGACATGCGGATTCGAGCAATGGCAACGCCTTCGTTGTCTGTTTTTGCTCAGCATAGATGAGCCCCAAGGACTCCAGTGCTTCTGCGTTATGCGGATAGCGTTGCAGCATCGCTCGCAGTACCGGCTCCGCGGCCTGCGCATCGCCATTCTGATAATCGCGAACGGCCGACTGCAACGCAGTCCTGTCTTTGGCAGTCATGTTCTGCGCCAGCGAAGGCGTAGCGAGAGAGCAAATGCCTAAGGCTAACAGCGCGACGGCAAACAATCGCCGGAAGTGTATTGGTGACGTATACACGATCACGAGCACCCAAAGGTTAGATCAGAAAGTGAATCTTGCTCCAAGCTGAACCTGGCGCGGTGTACTTGCGGCGCTGGTGACCTGCCCGAAACCAGACAAGTTATTTGGGTTCCAATTTGAGTTTGGTATACCGAGCTGCACCGAATTCGTGAAGATGAAGAAATCCCCGCGGATCTGCAAGTTCCTTCCCTCACCGATCCCGAAGTTCTTTACTGCCGCAAGGTCAAGGTTGTGGGTTCCATCCGCTCGGACATCTGAGAGCGTACGAGGAGCCGTGCCTGCGACATAAGGGCTCGCGGGAGCAGCAAAGCAATTGGGTAGAAACCATTGTGTTTTGTTATGCTGCGCACCCGACCCCGGATCGCAGGTGAGGTCAGGACGCTGATTGAAGTAAATGCTCTGATTGGGAAACGATCCGCTGGTTACGATCGGAACTCCGGAAGTCAACGACAACACAGTGTTGACCGCCCAGCCGCCAACGAACGCATTGGCCCACCTGGAATGGGGATCGAGCGCTCGACCATGCCCTATGGGCAGGTCATACAAAACAAACCAACTGAAGGCCTTGCTCACATCCTGAGCGTCCACGGAGCGCTCGAGATTCAGATTGTGCCAATCCTGGTATCCGGTATTGGAAAGGACATACGAATAGGGTCCGTTGCTGCCATCGCTGATGGTTTTGGCCCAGGTAAAGGAGGCCTGGGTGGTGAAGTGAGCGCTCAAGCGTTTTTCTGCTTTGAGGATCATCGCGTTGTAGTTGGAATCCAGTAATGGCAACGAGTTCAGGTTTACGCCGCCACCCGGCGAACCCGAGGCAAATTGAGGGAATGGGGCGGCCGCCTGCCAGAACGGAATAGTCGGGCTCTTGTAGAAAGGCGAAGAAGGATTGGTGATGGCATTTACAAAGGGGTTAGGAACACTGGTGGCGAGCTGGGTGTTGTATTGCCCAATTTGCTGCAGGGACAACTCGTTGAGTGGAGGACCGGAGCCGCCATTTCCAATGGACTCGTGTAACCCTCTGCTGCCCACATAATCGACGGAAACCGCGATGTTATTCGCGAACGCATATTGCCATCCCGCATTCCAGTTGTAGGCAGATGCATCGGGCTGACTGTGGGGTACCGTCTGCAGACTAGTTCCGAGGTTGGTAGCCAAGCCATCCGCCCCTTTGCTGAGCGGAACCAGGCCGCTGGGAAACGGATTGCTTAATGGGTTCAACAGCACCGAGTTTCCGTACTGGTCAAGAGTGACTGCCTGCCAATTCGTCTGCCCGGAAAAGGAGTCGCTGTCGCCGGCCGACAAGCCAA
>JBARKD010000613.1:0-6114 GCA_049800615.1 Acidobacteriaceae bacterium
GCCGAGGAATCTGCAGTTTCTCTCGCCGCGACGAAAGCAGCCGGCTCTATAACAGAATTGTCGTCTCGACCGGAGCGGAGCGAAGCCGAGGAATCTGCAGTTTCTCTCACCGCGACGAAAGCAGCCGGCTCTACAACAGAATTGTCGTCTCGACCGAAGCAAAGCGAAGTGGAGAGATCTGCAGTTTCCCTCCTAGAAAAGCAGCTCTCCCCTACCCACAGAATTGTCCTCCCGACCGGAGCGAACCCGGATTTCCTGTCACGCTGCGCCGGACACGTCCACGTATGCGCCTTTCCGTCAAAGAAAACCTCAACAGGAAATCCGGGGTAGCGCAGTGGAGAGACCTGCGGTTTGCGCTTTTCGCGGATGATTTTCGACGCCGCGAAACTAAAACAGAGGTGCGATCGCAATCGCGGTGAGACCGCATAGAAAAACGGCAAACATCCAGGCGAGTAACGTTTTCGCGCGGGATGGCGCTGCCGAGAATTCATGCCAGATGAACACGCCCCAGGCCGCGGAGATCATCGTGGCCCCCTGGCCGATCGAGTAGGAAACCGCGGGACCCACAATATTCGCCCGCGAAGCAATGAAATTCAGAACCGCGCCCGCGCACCAGATCAATCCACCGGCAATTCCCAACAGATGCCAGGCTGTCTGCGCCTGCGCGTAGCCGGTGATGCTGACTGGCTGTTTCCCGTCCAACGGATAACGCATCAGCAGCGAGTTCGCGATCAGGGCACAGGCGCCGACACCCAGCGAGAAAAAGAAGGATGTGGCATAAGGGCCCGGCGCGGCGTCACCGCTCATGGCGCGGGAGACAAACGGATAAAAGCAGCCCATAAGCAAGCCGGCGACGAGGCTGATGACGACACCGCGAAAGCTGATTTTTTGCCGCTCGGCTTCTCTGAGGCGATAAGCCGCCGCATCCAGCACGATGGCCGTAACCACCAGGGCAATCCCTCCGAAGAGCAACAGAGGATTGCCCGCGGGCGCCAGAATGTAGTTGCTGACTGCGCCTACGACGAGGGCTAGACCTATGCCCACGGGAAAGGCTACGGCGAGCCCGGCGATATCGATCGCGGCAACCAGCAATAGATTGGCGACGTTGAAGATGACGCCGCCGATGACCGCGAGGCCAATGTGGTGCCCGTCGCTGGCTGTGATGTCCGCCAGGAAGGGCCGGCCTGTTTGGCCCAGGCTGCCCATGGTCATTCCCAACACCATGGTTCCGAGGATGAGGCCGAGGACGTAGTCCCAATAGAAGAGCTGAAAGCGGTATTGCGGGCAGAGCTTAATGGTATTAGCCCACGACCCCCAGCACAGCATGCTGATGATCATGAACGAGAGAGCAATGGCGTAAGTCTGCGGCTGATACAAGGGCGGTCTCCCTGCCTCAAAAAACCCAGACCTCTAACAATACTTCAAGAACCGCTTTCCTTCTCTTTGAGTTTCAGGGTGATATTGCGCGAGTCCCCGCCCGCGTGCTCGATCAGAATTTCGCCGTTGCTCCGCTTGACCACGCTGGGAAACTTTTCCCCCCATTCCACCAGCAGAACGGCATCTTCGGTGGCGATTTCGTCAAAGCCAATGGTCTCGAGCTGGCGTTCGTCTTCAATACGGTAAAGGTCGATATGGTAAAGCTTGACGTCCTGAAACTTGCTGCCAACGCGGCGATGGCCATCGTACTCATGCACGAGGGTAAAGGTCGGGCTCGTCACTTCATCGGGATCGGCGGCGTCCAGGGCCTGCACAATGCCCTTCACCAGCGTAGTTTTGCCGGCGCCCAGGTCGCCGCGCAGAAACAGCAGGATGGGCGACGGGAGCATGCTGGCGATCTCAGCGCCGATCGCGATGGTTTCCCTGCTGCTGTTGCTCGTGAATCGGCGAACGCTCATTCCAGCTCCTTCAACATGCCTGGGATTCCCTGCAACCAAACATAACCTCCCGGATCCTCGCTGCGGAAGCGAAACGCCTCGTAGAGGTGCGAGACAGTATCCATTGCGAGTAAAGTGTGCTGGTCTTGCCCGCGCACGGCAAAATCGGCTGCCAGGCCGTGAAGATACACCGCGGCTTCCACGGCTTCAGCAGGCTGTGCGGGATATTGGGCAAGCATGGCGGCGACAATGCCGGTCAAAATATCACCGCTTCCGCCCTTGGCCATGCCTGGATTGCCCGTGGTGCTGATAGCGATGGCGCCGTCGGGGTGAGCGATGAGGGTACGCCAGCCTTTGAGCACCAGGGTGACAGCATGGCTGGTGGCGAACTCGCGGGCCATGCCCTCTCTGTCCGCCTCAACCTGGGCAACGCTTTTTCCCACCAGTCGCGCCATTTCGCCCGGGTGCGGTGTGAGCACCAGCAGCCTCCCGCGGCCATTGAGCACGCCAGGATTGGCTGCCAGGGCGTTGAGCGCATCGGCGTCGATTACCATTGGGGCGCTGGCTCGCTCCAGGAGCCCTAGGAAAAATTTGACCGTCTCCGGTTCCTGGCCCATGCCTGGGCCGACCGCGATGACGGATGTTTTCTCCAGCAACGAGTAGAGCAGAGCAGGTTCGAGATTGCGGCTTGAGATTTCTCCCTTCTCTCCTTCCAGAAGGGATTCGGTCATCAGCTCGGGAGTCACGGCGGCGACAGTAGGCAAGATCGATTGAGCGACAGCGGCGGTAACCAGCCCAGCGCCGCTACGTAGCGCGGCCACCGAGCTCATAGAGGGAGCGCCGGATTTGCCTCTCGCTCCGCCAATGACAAGGACATGCCCGAAGCGGCCTTTGTTCGAATCAGGAGACCGGAGCCGGTCCGCGATGGTCTTGGAGGCGCCAGCCCAGGTGAGTCCGGTGGCGGACTCAACGGCTTCGGCGGGAGAGCCGATCGGAGCTACGACGATCGGCCCCCGGGTAAGCATTCCGGACACGTGGGCTAACTTGGGCGCGGTGAAGGTAACCACCGCATTGGCGCGATACGCTTCGTCCGCGGAGAAAGCGCGCGAGTCCGCGTCCCAACCCGAGGGCAGATCGATGGCGACCGACGGGACCTGAGGATAGCGCTGCAAAAGCTCGCGTCCTGCGACCGCCAGACCGCGCATCGGCGGCCGAAAGCCCGTTCCCAGGACCGCATCGACGATCAACTGCGCGTGGGCCAAGGCAATTTCGGCAGCGTGCAGATTGACGTCTTCCTTGATGGCAATCGCCGGCGCCGGCAGCCTGTCCAACATGGCCTTCGCATCACCCTTCACGTCGCCCGGCTCACCCAGCAACACGACGGAAACGGAGTAACCCGCGGCAGCAAGATGCCGCGCAGCGACGAAGCCGTCTCCGCCGTTATTCCCCTTACCGCAGAGCACAACCACGCGGCGGCAATGCGGCAGTTCGCGCAGGATGAAGCGGGCCACGGCATGCCCGGCGTGCTCCATCAACTCGAGAGAAGCAATCCCGAAGCGATCGCTGGTGACCTCATCGGCGCGGCGCATTTCGGCAGCGGTCAGAATCTTCATCCAATAGCATCGTAGAGCATTCGTCGGGCTTTGTATCAGGGGCGGGGCTTCTTTAGCCGGGCTGTAATAGACCGCAATTGACGCGGCGCAAAAGGCCGCTGTTTGGATCAGCAGATGCTTCCTTTCTCACGCGGACGCTAAAAGCCCCTCCCCTTCAACTTCACCTCGATCCGTCTCTTCCATGGAAAAACAGCTTTCGCCTACCCGACAAAATTGTCGTCCCGACCGAAGCGTAGCGAAGTGGAGGGACCTGCGGTTTCTCTCGCCGCGACGAAAACAGCTGGTTCTAGGACAAAATTGTCGTCCCGACCGAAGCGTAGCGAAGTGGATCTGCGGTTTACTGAACCGGCGATAGATCTTTATGGAACCATCGGTTCTTACGCAGACGCTAAAGCCCAGCCGTCAATCGAACAGAGGAGTGAATTTAGCCCCTGAGGCAAATAGCGCCGGTTCATTCATAGTGTTTGCGGCAGACGCTCCAGAGAGACCGCGGCGGGAGCTTATCGAGGCTTGCTGGAATCGACCTTCGCAACCGTATCTGCCATAGTCTGTGGTACCGCGGCTCGTGCCGCGCGAGCAGCGTAGTAGCCGGCGGCGATCCTCGATCCGACCAGCAACAAAAAGAAAATACATCCAGCAATAATGAAGGGCCGGAGCTCGCCTGCGACCGGCGATGACGCCCGTAAGGGCTTCGCCGCGCGGTCGACGACGATCGTAAGATGCGGCCGCGCGGGGGTCACGCGAAGCTTCTGCGCGTGACAAGAGCTACAAACCAGGCTCTCCGCTGCACGAGGTACGCCGCACTTGAGGCAATCCTGCATAAACTACAACCCGGCCTGTTTCGCGGCTAGTTGGCCGATCACGGGAAGCTTCGTGGTCTTCCCCTGGTATGCGCTGTACATCAGATAAATCCAGAGCCCAAGTCCGCCGACCATCAGCAGCAAATCGATGGGGATTTGGAGTATGAAGAACAAGCCCTTGGTGACAGCGCCGAGGACCAGGCCGACCATCGTCCAGACAATCCATAACGCGATCCATGCGACGTTGAAGAAAATGGATTGAAAGGCGTGAAAGCGCACAAAGCGATCGGACTTATAAGGCTCGATCACCAGGAAGATGATGCCGGTGATGAGCCCGGCGAGATAAGTCAGTGCTCCGGCTGCATTGGGTTGCAGACCGGAAGCGGCCACTGGCGCCGCGATGGTCTGTGCGTTGGCCGAGCAATTCGGGCAGAAGGTGGCTCCGTCGGCAAAAGCGGCGCCGCAAGTCTGGCAATACCTCATAAATGTTTCCTCCGAAAATAAGTGAGCGTTGACTACAAGCGGCTGGCGACACTGCGCGCCAGCGGCAATATGTTGCTGGTGTTGCAAGGGCAACTGATATACATAAAGCGGGCCACGGTGTTGCCTTTGCGGACGAGCATCATGCTTCCGCCGGCGACATAGGCTTCATCCCCGATGCCGGACAGGTTTCCCGATGCGCTGTTCGCTGCATTCGTCTTCCCCTCCGAAGAGGCGGCGGCCCCGTCGATACGCTGAAAGGCTCCGCGGTTCATCTTCATTTCAGCGATCGCGTTGCCATACGTGAAATTCACTACCAGCACCGGGATTTCTCCAGTCGCGGCTTCGGCCGAGAGGTCTTTGTCGTTCGCTTCCTGCTGGGCGAAGAGCGCACCGGCGAACTTCTCAACCGCTTTTTGGGCTTTTTCATCGGCGCCAAGATTGCCCAGCATCGAGGCAGCATGTTTTGCCGTGACCTCCGCTGGATCACCTTTGGCGATGTAGCTGCAGCCCGCGTCTTTGGCCTCGGTGCGGATAATCGTCGCACCAGTTGCCCGGCTGACGTCCTGTTTGCTCAGAAAGCGGCAAGGGTCGCCTTTGAAAAGGTTGGGACCGGAACTCTGGGAAACGTTCCCGTTCCCCAGCAGGGCGCCCAGTCCGGTGGCACCGGGAGAGTTGCTTTCCGCCAAGGCATGACTTGCGGCCTGATGCACTTTGGCACTGATTTTGCGAGCGGCGTAGTAAAGACCAGCGAGAGCCAAGGCAGAGCCAACAAAAATAATGACCACCACGGCGATGATCACCTTTAGGAGCGTGTTCGATTTCTTAGCCGGGTAGGCTGCAGCCGGTGTGTATGCCGTTGGTGCGGCGGGATAAGCCGGAGGAGGAGGCGCTTGTTGCCACGCACCGGCTGGTGGTGGTGCGGCCGGCGGCGGAATGGTGGTTGAGACTGACTGCCAGGGAGCGCCGGCAGGCACAGCGGCAGGTTCAGGCGCCGGAATACTGGTCGAGACCGGCTGCCACGGAGCAGGATCCGGAGCCGGCGGTGGCGGCACGGCCGTTGCTGCGGACACCGTCGACCAGCCTCCCGGGTCGGGTTGCGCGGGGCCCGCGGATGTGGAAACCGGTTGCCAGGCGCCGGCGGCAGGCTCAGCAACAGGTGTGGATGGCGGCGGCGGAACACTGGTCGAGACCGGCTGCCACGGAGCAGGATCCGGAGCCGACGGTGGCGGCACGGCTGTTGCTGCGGACACCGTCGACCAGCCTCCCGGATCGGGTTGCGCGGGGCCCGCGGCTGTGGAAACCGGTCGCCAGGCGCCGGCGGCAAGCTCAGCAACAGGTGTGGAC
>JBARKD010000614.1:0-2503 GCA_049800615.1 Acidobacteriaceae bacterium
TTTGCTCTACGGCTTGACCAGCGAAATTCGCGTCCGCACCTACAACCTGCCACTGGCTACTTATCCACTGGCTCTGACGGAAGCCGCACGTTTGCTCGACCAACAAAAGAACCAAGATGCCAATACAGTTCTGCTTACCGCTCTCAATACTCTGGCGATCATCGATCGCGTCACTCCGTTGCCGCTGGTTCTCGCACGAGCCGGCGATCGATCAAGCTCGCGGACAGAGCCAGAAGGACAAGGCCGCAGCGCAAACGCTGCTGGAAACGGCCAAGAAGCAGCTCGAGCGTTCAAAAGAGCTGGGATACGCCGGCCGAGATCCAGAATACACCGCCTTGAATTCCGACATCTCGAGCCTGGAAAAGCAATTAAATGGTCGTGAAGATGCGACATCGGTATTCGCCAAGCTCGAAGACAGATTTTCAGCGTTCTTGAAGCGGCAGTCGGACCGGGAGCGGCGTTGAAGCGAGAGGGGCAAGTCACTCCTCGCACGGGCCGTGCGGATCTTTTTCCAACGGAGAAGGAAATGTCTTAAAAGAGTCCAGGATAAAGACGCTTTAGCGAAGCTCCGCCGTTTTTATAGCGCTAAAGTCGTACCAGAATCTCTCACTCGGGCGTGACCTGATCGTCCCCCTCATTTCGGAATTTCTCTTCGTCCCTACGCTCAATTGAATTTGGGTATTCGGGACCGATAGCCTCAAGAGGCCAGGAGGTTTCAAGTGACCCATGAGCCGCTGTGCGCACGAGTGTGGAGAAGCTGGAACCGAGCATGCCTCGGCTTCCTTTGTTTTTGTCTTTTGACCGCTTATGTTAACTCCGAAACCCCGACTTCCGTGCAGGACCAGGCTCCGGCCGACAATTCCTCCGCAGGAAATCCTCCAACCCGAGCGGCCCGGATCAGCTATTTGAAAGGCAATGTTTCTTTCTTGCGCGCGGGTCTGGATCAATGGAGTCAGGCTGCACTCAACTTTACAGTTACCACAGGCGATCGAATATATACCGACCGGAACTCGTGGGCGGAACTCGAGGTCGGAGTCTACACCGTTCGCATGTCCAACAACACAGACCTGACGGTGACAAATCTGAACGATCAGATTACGCAGCTTGGGCTGAACCAAGGCTCGTTGCGCATCAGCGTCTATCAGCTACCTAGCGGTAACGCGGTCGAAGTGGACACGCCGAACGGAGCTCTTACTTTTCAGAGACCGGGTAACTATCGGGTTGACGTTGATCCCAGTGGTTCCTATACGTTCCTGACTGTGAACAGCGGCAGCGTGGAAGTAACGGGCGGCGGGGTTTCTGCGACGATTGAATCCGGGCAAGCAGCGAAGTTGACCGGACACGATACGGTCAACATCGAATCCATGCCGGTGCCGCCTCCCGACGATTTCGATCGGTGGAGTGAAGGTCGCGACCGCCGGCTTGAATCTTCACGATCCCGCCAATATGTGAGCCCGGCACTGCCTGGCTAT
This sequence comes from Acidobacteriaceae bacterium, assembly GCA_049800615.1. Classification (GTDB taxonomy): domain Bacteria; phylum Acidobacteriota; class Terriglobia; order Terriglobales; family Acidobacteriaceae; genus PALSA-350. The sequence continues at coordinate 1,473 of JBARKD010000614.1, forward strand.
GACGATCTCGATGAATATGGTCACTGGGACGATGTGGCCGACTACGGACCGATTTGGTATCCCACGGTTGCTGTAGGCTGGATTCCCTTTCACTACGGGCGCTGGGCGTGGATTGGTCCGTGGGGCTGGACTTGGGTAGAAGACGAACCCTGGGGGTTTTGTACTTTCCACTACGGCCGATGGGTACACATTGGAGTCGCTTGGGGATGGCTGCCTGGGCCCATCGTTCCGCTACCAGTTTTTGCGCCCGCTATGGTGGCGTTCCTGGGAGGCCCTGGCTTCGGCGTCGGAATGAACGTGAACCTCGTAGGTTGGTTTCCGCTGGGACCGGGCGAGCCGTTCTTTCCCTGGTACCACTATGGGGGCGACTACTTGCGCGTGGTCAACATCACCAACATACGCAATATGACCAACATCACGAACATAACCAATATTACAAATATCAATAATGTTCACTATGCATATAAAACGATAGCAACCACAGCAGTGCCGAAAAATGCTTTTAGTAATGGGGAACCTGTGGCAAGACAGGCCGTGCGCATTCCGCCTGAGCAGCTTGCCAGGGCGCAAGTCTCGCCGCATCCAGCGGTCAACCCGACAGCCCGAGCTGCTGCCCCCGGAAAGCCTGTAAAGGCTCCTCCGGTGCAGAACCATCCGCTCGCAGCTGCAGCAAGAACCGCGTCGCCAGCAGGCAGAAGTAACGCTGCCGAAAGCAGGCCGGCTTCGGCCGCAGGACGGAGCACTCCTGTCGCAAGCCGGGGTGCTCGTGCTGAAAGTCCGCGAGCGGGGAATATCGAAGCTGCGCGGCCAACTCCTTCCAGGTTGATCACTCGCAGTACGCCACCACCAACCGCCGTGCCCTTTTCGGAAGAGCGCGCGGCGATGGCGGAACATCCGGGCCGGCCACTTGAGCCGGCGCAAATCGAAAACCTTCGGATGGGAAGACCCATCGGACCCATGATGGACCGCGAATTTCCGCCGCATATAGCGCCCCTGCGTCCAATGCGCCCGGTTCACAGGAGGCCATAAAG
>JBARKD010000615.1:0-1734 GCA_049800615.1 Acidobacteriaceae bacterium
TTCATCTGCCGGGAAATCGTCCGCCTGCATGAAGGCCGCATTTGGGTTTCGAGCGAGCCTGGCCAGGGCAGCACTTTCACGTTTACTTTGCCGGTTTATTCGCTGGCGAAACAATTGGCTCCGGTCATTATTTATCAGGATAAATTGCGCCCGTCTTTCGTGTTAATGCGGGTAGAGTTAACGCCACTGTCCAATCCTCCGCGCGGCAATTGGAAGGAAACCTGGCAGCAATGCCTGGATATTCTTCGGCGTTGCGTCTACTTCGACAAAGATCTGGTCTTGCCGCCCATGGGAACCTCTGGAGCGGCTGAAACTTTTTTCGTGGTGGCATCGACCGACTTGCCACACCTGGACATCATGACGACTCGCATCCGCGAACAGCTTGAGCGCGTCCCCGATCTCAAAGCGAAGTGCGCGTTGACCATAAGCGCTGTCCCCGTCGAAATTCCCGCCGCTCAAGCCGGACAAACTCTCGATCAACAAGTTCAGGCCGTGGCTGAATGCGTTTCCCGGATGATCCTTGCGACGATGGAGCGAAAAGAACTCCGCGCAGGCAACGGAACGTCAGCTCGCCATTTGAATTGACCAACAACGAACCTCTAACAATAAAGGAGCCTTACCAATGTCAAGCCCGAAGATTCTCGTAGTGGATGACGATCCCGATCTTGTCCGCGCCCTGCGCCTGCGTCTGCGGGCCAACAACTATGAAGTCGCAACCGCCACCGACGGCTACGCCGCCATCGCCCAGGCCCAGAAAGAACGTCCGGCGCTGATCATACTCGACCTCGGCTTGCCCGCCGGCGATGGCTTTCAGGTGCTCGAACGGCTTCAGAATATCGATGCCCTGGCCTGCGTTCCTGTAATCGTGTTGAGCGCACGCGACCCGCAAGCGAACGAAGACCGCGCCCTGAAAGCCGGAGCCTCGGCCTTCTTTCAGAAGCCCGCCGATAACGAGGAATTGCTGAACGTGATTCGCGTGAGCCTGGGACCGGGAACCGCGCAGCAGGCGGCTTGGCCCTCGTAGGGCGTCGGTAAGAATGGGAGCTGGCTGTGATCTCTCAAGAGACTGTGCCTCCGGCGAGTGGCCCATTCAAGCCGTCCTTTGGCTTGAGTGGGACAGCTTTCATTGCCAACGTTGCGATGTCAAAGGCTGGGCCACTCGTCTTCGGCGCATCAGCAGTAGAAACTCCTACGTCCCCATACCATCTGTCATTCCGACCGAAGCGAGCCGAAGGCGTGCGCCGTGGAGGAACCTGCTTTTTTTCGCGGAGGTAGAAGGGTGAGGGGAAACGAGGGATGGACCGAAATTTCATGTCGAACTCGGAGGACGTAAAGCCGAAGTGCAAGCCTCCGTAGTACCCGCCCCTTCGCAAAAAACGCGAAGGAACGGGGCACCCAGTTCCTTGCCAAGGCTGCGAGGTCAAAGGCTGGGCCACCCGCCCCGCTTAAACCGTCACTCCAGGCGTCAGTGGTACCCGCCCTTGCACAGTACGCAAGGACGGGGCACCCACTATGCTGCTGATGCCGGCAAGATCAAGAGCCTGGGCCACCCTCCCCACACTGCACGGTCCAGATCGGCGGCGGAATCGGGATCGGAAAGCGCGGCTGATCGGACCTGGATCACGGCGCGGGATCGGCGGATCGTTATCCCCGAGAATCGGGAGCGCACCGCGCTCCAGATCGGCGCGGCCTCAGGCCCAAGCTAAAGGTCGTATTTCGACCGGAGTCCCGACT
>JBARKD010000616.1:0-21385 GCA_049800615.1 Acidobacteriaceae bacterium
GGCTGACTGCGCTGTCAGCCAAAGCCGTGCATCTGTGTGATAAAACAGTGGATGTGCCCACCCCAGATGTCAAGATGAATTGTCTTACCGGGCTGGTCTAAAAGAGAGACGGGGCTGCACGCGTCAGAGAATCAACGTCGAAGCGCTTGCAACAAGTGTGTTCGCGATAGCGCCACCCCAGGAAGTGTATCTGCTTGGAATCTTACCGCCTTGATGCAAGAGACCGGGTTGTGCACTGGCTCATTCTTGTACCTCGGGATCGCCACATTCTCCGGGGCTTTCTCTCTCTCTCAGCCACCTAAGAAATCCTCTGGCGTCGAGTGCCGGCTGATATCGCGATACTACGTGACATTTCATCATCGATCACTTTGAGTTTAATTGTGTGGAGACGCCCCGTTTCCAAAGCATCTGCAAGCAATTTAGACCGGCATGGTAAGTAAATTGGGTTTGCATGCGAAATCACTTTGTGATTAGGTTGACATCCGTGCGAGAAGCAGCGGCCCAAAAACACTAATCAATCGTTGCATGGCCCGGTATTCTCTTAAAAGGGGCAAATTAACCTGTGCAAGTGCGAGACTCTCCACACTTCATTTATCGCCTTACACCGGGACTCTTGCTCTTTGCTTTTACTGCTACCGCGGCATCTGCCACCGCACATCGAAAGACACAGGCCCCTCTTGAGGAGTTCAATCTCGTACCCTATCCGCAAAGGGTTACTATCAAGCCCGGAACTCTGACAATCACGTCGTTGCCGGCGATTCATTTCCTTTCTGGAGCCGGGGCAAAAGAAATCCTTGGCCAGGAACAGCTGTCAAGTTTTTTCCACAAGCGCATCGCATCTGCGGAGACCGCTAAACGCGTCCGTATCGAGCTTGGTTCGTTAGAAAACCGGCAGAATGTCTCGTCCTGGCTTAATTCTGAGGAAACCACAGTACTGCGCGGTTTGAGCTCACAAGCTTACATTCTCAGGATCGACAGTTCGCAGATCGCGATTATAGGGCGGACCGAGCTTGGAACCTTGTATGGGGTGCAGACTTTGATTCAAATGCTGAGCCAGTCACAGCCCGAAATGCGGCTGCCGCTACTGGAGATTGAGGACTATCCTGAGGTCCCGGACCGCTACGTCGATGTAACTTTCTCGTGGTATGCCCATTACGGCGCCATCGATATTGGGTTCGGGACGCAGCTTTGGGGTGAGGATCAGTGGCGGTGGTTCATCGACTGGTGTCTGGCCCACAAGATTAACGGCGTCGACCTCTGCATTTATGGCTATTGGCCATTCACCTTCCAAAAATATCCGGAATCGACACTCACCAACATCCCCATAAAAACCTATGACCCGAAGAATGGAAAAGTGACAATTGTTCGAATGTCTCATCCGAACATTGAGAGAGAGTTTCTGCCGGCGTTGATTCGTTACGCTCAGGAACGGGGAATACGTGTAAATGCCTATATCGGTCTTAATACATTCGATGGCGGATATGCAAAAGAGCATCCCCAATCCCAAGTCTTTGCCGGAAAGACCTATGCCCTGGATCTCAGCAATCCCGCGGCCCGCCAGTATCTGCGTGACTCCCTGCGCAGAACCATGCAGATGGGCTTTGATGGAATCACTTTTGAGATGATTGAGTTCCCAAGCTCCGTCTGCACCAATTCTGAATGCATTTCGAAATACTGGGCCGGAAACGATATTGTTCCCAATTCCGTTCCTAAGCTGACTCCGCTACCCGTTCGCATTCGCGCAGATGCGGATCTTCTGAATGACCTGTATAAGGTAATCGCGGACGAGAAGCCGCGGGCCGATGTCGGACTAATCTACCATCGAATCGTTGAAATGTATGGCTGGGGGCCCGGGACTCTGGAAGCATTTCGCCAGTTCCGCGCGATGATTCCCAAAGAAGTGTACTTCCTCCAGGGACCGCGGGCCCCTCGCGACGGGACGATTGAAGGATCTGAGTTCGAAAAGTGGGTGAACATCGCGGAGCGCGAGACCTATCGCCATTCAGACAATATCGGCGGCGATGCTGCATTCTATACTCGCCGCCTCTACATCAATAACGACCCGGCCACCCGCGGCGACCAGCCCGTAGCTTCGCTGGAATGGGAGATCGCGCAGCACCGTGCCGCCGCGAGGGTTCATCTTCATGGCGCGACAGGCTATGCGTTTGAATGGTATGGCGACGAAATCTATCCACTGATCCTGGCACAATACGGTTGGCGATCGAGTGGACCGGAGGGAGTTTCCGATCACGGATTCCTCGAATATGCAAGTCAGTCGATGTATGGAAAGAAAGTCGGAACATTAGTTGCCGAAGCCTTAGCCCTCTCTCCACCGCCGATGGATCGCTACACGCCCGCATGGGAGCAGCCTGCTCGTGATGCGGTGAAGTATGCACAACAGGCACTCGATGAATACTCGGGTTCCGAGCCACAGTACCGCATGAGCCTGGAACAGATTCGTACCGCGACTCTCAGAACGGTGGGGCTTTACGAGCTGGAAGAATTAGAGGATACTGCTGGAAAGGTCACGGGGGAGCAAAAAACCAAACTTTTGCAGCAGGCATTGGCGAAGGCCGAGCAGGTCGGGGATTTGATTCTGAGTGGAAAACCGCGAGTTAACTACCTCGATTGTTATGGTGAGCATGGGTTCAGAATCTTTGCAACAATCAAATCGTTATCCGACGAACTTGGACTGAAGGTTCAGGATAAGTTCGTCGTGCCGAAGGACAACTAGAGTGTAGGCGCGCCGTGTTTAATCCTACTTCCGGAGCTAGGAGCCTCGGTCGCGCTGAAATTACCGTTTTTAATTTCCTCGGTTGCCTAGCAAAGTCTTTGCGGGAGGCATGCCGTGTCCTTAGCCCGATTCGATCCTTCGCGTTAGACCCGAACGGCCTTAGGAAGCAGACACCGGGTTGTGAAGTGGTTCATTTCTGACAAAGCGGACAACCTCTTGCGCCAAAAGCTCCGCTGACCGGATTGCGGTCTCCCGGCTAGAACCTGCGATATGGGGTGCAAAGGTTACGTTTTTTAGTTCAAGAAGCGGATGATGAGGATCGATGGGTTCCGTGTCATAGATGTCAAGCGCGGCACCGGCGATGCGCCCTTCTTTCAGAGCAGAATATAAAGCGCGGTAGTCTACCAAATCGCCTCTGGCAGTGTTGATTAGATAGGCCGCTGGCTTCATCATACGGAACTGCTTTTCCCCCATCATGCGCACGTTTTGTGGAGTAACCCGCGCATGAAGGGAGACCACGTCCGAACGCGCAAGGAGAGTGTCCAGATCAACCCGGCTCACCTGGCGCTCCTCTAAGATCCGAGCGTCTACAAAAGGATCGTAGGCGATAATATTCATGCCCAAACATTGGAGCATCTGCGCCAGTAATCTCCCGACGCTGCCAAACCCAACAAGGCCGGCAACCAGTCCGGGAAGCTCCCGCGGAGCATTCTCGAAGCGATAACAATCTCCTCTCCAGATCCCTACCTTCATATCGGCATGACACTCTGAAATTCGTTTCAGCTGAGACAGAATTAAGCCCAGCGCGAATTCGGCTACGGCCTGCGAATTCCGCCCTGGAAGATTAACGACAGGTATCCCTCTTTTTGTTGCGACGTTCGTATTGACGCTTACAGGACCCCCTCGCGCAACCGCAATGAGCTTCAGTCGTGGGGCAGACTCGATCATGCGTTTTGTAACTGCGCCGTAATCCGTGACGATTATGTCAATGTCATGCAACTGAGAGACCATCGCGTCAACGTCTCCCACGGCCTCGTGAACCTCTTCAACATCTCTCAAGGGATCATCGGGCCATGTGGTCTCAAGAACTGTGTAATTCGCTTTCCGATGAATCGCGTCGAGATGTCTTTCTATAGCCCCCTTGAACATCTGGTGGGTAACAAAACGATCGCCAATAATCAGAATGTTGAGTTCCTTGCTACCCATTTCGACCTCATAGCGGAAATCACAGAGGAACCTATTTGCGGCGTTCCGTTGATCGGAAACATCGCCAATCGTCGAACCGCTGATTCCAAGCCAAAGACTGTTATCACCAATGTTAGCTTGGATGGGGCCTGCGTGACCATATCCAGGGGAATCCGATTACCGCCCAGTCTAAAAGAATCACAGGCTCTCTTTGATTTGGTTGATCTTTAGCAGAACAGCAGCCGCTTTGCTCCCAGCCCTGTTACTACTTCAGACCATCTTGGTAACAAATCCGTGGTTGCCGAGAGCAGCCGCGGGCTATATTATGCCGCTTCACGAAAAACCGGCGCCGAGGGGGTGATGCAAGTGTGAGGTCCATACAAGGAATTCACGGCGAGATCGCACTGTAGAACGGATCATCTGGGTTTCAAATGTCGCATCCAGAGAGGAAGAATATTTGAATCCCTCGAACAGAAGCGGGCGTTTGTTTTTGTCAATCGTGAGTAGAAGAATGAGGCTGAAATGATAGCTCAAAAACTTTCCGAGCTAATTGACAATTGGCGGCCCGACATTATTAAGTTTACCGGTGAGCTGGTCGCCACTCCGAGCGAAACTCCTACGGGCGATGAGCGAAAGATCACCGAGCTCATTCTGCAGAAATTGGATCGGCTCGGAATGAACGGAGCAGAGCTGGTCGCGGAAGTGCCGGAACACCCGAACTTGTTATATCGGGTTTCTGGGACGGGCGGCGGGCCCACGCTCCTCTATGTGGCGCATACCGATACCAAGCCCGTAGGAGCCGCAAGAGATCAATGGGCGACCGATCCGTTCTGTCCCACAATTAAGAATGGCAAGATGTATGGCTTGGGTGCGGCAGACATGAAAGCTGCCGTCGCAGCTATCGTCTATGCGGCTGCGGCACTGAAGCAGATCGAACCGCGGCGTGGGGATCTACTCCTGGCCTTGGTTGCAAATGAAGAAGGCGGGAGCAAGTTCGGCGCCCACTATCTTTGCGCTAAACATGGTGTCAAGGCCGACATGGCGCTTATCGGCGAACCGCCCGGAGTAACGAGAGAATGGGAACACATCCATTTGGGCTCTCGCGGAGTTTCCTGCTTCACGATCAAGGTCTATGGGACGCAAATTCACAGCAGCATTTCCGATCAGTTAGGGTTGGTGAATGCAAGCGTCAAGCTGGCTGAGCTGATCACCCGAATGCACCGGGAATTGAAGTTGCACTACGCCCCCCATCGATTGTGTCCTAATGGAGTCACGGTCAATTTGGGAGTATTCATAAACTCCGGTGTCTTCTTCGGTGTTAATCCTGGCTATGCTGAGTTTGGGACAGACATCCGCACGGTTCCAGGAATGCGAAAGGAAGATCTGGTCCGCGATCTGGAAGCTTTCTTGGAAAAGTGCCGCAAGGACGATCCGTTGTTGAACGTGAAGCTTGAAATGGCGCCCCCTCCTCTAGACTGGATCGCCCCGACGGAGGTCAGCGAAGATCTCCCCATCGCCAGAGCACTCGCATCAGCTTCTCAGAAAGTCCTGGGCTTTCAGCCGCCTTTTGGTATCTATCCTGCGGGCACGGATTCTGCCCATTTTCAGCTTGAAGCCGGCATTCCAACTGTCCCAGCCTTTGGCGCGGGAATGATTTCAGTCTGCCACGGCGCAAACGAGTGGGTAGGTGTGGAAAGCATCGTTCAGGCATGCAAAATTTACGCACTCGCCGCATACGACGTCTTGCAAGAACGGGTGTGAGTGCGGTTGAATGTGCTCAAGGGTTCTTACAGGCAAAACTTCGGAGCTTGGGTCTCTTATCGTCATCCAGAACGGCAGATTAACCGGTGGGCCACGGAGATGAGAGGCGCAGCACCACGTATCCCGTCATTCCGGGCGAGTCGAGGACTCGTTCATTGCCCTCGCCCTAGATGACATTGCTTTAGCTCAACCAGATGGACCGATGCTCTCGCTAGGAGAAATATGGAACGAGTCAAGGTTGGCGTTATCGGCGTCGGCCTCTGGGGTGTGAATCACGTCGAAGCCTATCGAGGCTTGCCATACGCAGAAGTAGTGGCGGTGGCGGACCCGGCACCCGGCCGGGCGAAGGAAGTCGCCAGGAAATACGGCATCCCTCATTGGTTCGAGGATTGTGAAGCGTTGTGCGCGCTCAAAGACATAGATGCGGTAAGTATCGTAACTCCGGAATCGGAACATTTAAAGCCAGTCGAGGCTTCGGCGCGAGCGAAAAAGCACATGCTCGTAGAAAAACCGATGGCACATTCAGTCTCTGAGGTGGAGAGGATGATTGCTGCTGCTCGGCAGGCGGATGTCATTCTAATGCCCGGACACTTGTTACGATTCGAAACCCGATATGCCACCGTAAAGGAGATGTTGGACAATCACGAACTTGGCTCTGTCGTTTCAATCCAAGCACGTCGGAACCGGACTAAAGGAAACTTCAAAAAGTATGGGCGTGCCCATCCCATCTTTGCGGTCGCTGTCCATGACATTGATCTTCTATTGTGGTATGCGCAAGCTAGAGTCCAGCGGGTCCGAGGATATCAGCGCAATATCCAGGGAAGCGGCGTGCCGGATGTGGTATGGGGGATCATGGAGTTCAGCAATGAAATATTGGGAATAATTGAAACCACGTGGCTAACCCCAGATGCGGCAGGAGTCTTCAGCAGTGATTCGCTGCAGCTCATTACAGATAGTGGCATTGCCAGAGTCGACCTGGTGGACGGTGGACTTAGCTTTTGGCTGGAGAAGGGCCTCTATGTTCCCGACACGATCGCAGCTCCCAGGATACGTGGCCATGTCGACGGGAGCTTGGCGGCGGAGCTATCCTACTTTTTAGCTTGTGTGGTAAATGGGACTAAGCCTCAAGTGGTAACGGCAGAAGACGCTCTGGAGGGTATCAGAGTTGCCGTAGCATTGGTCAAATCGGCTGCCGAACAGCGCGACATACTGCTCGATCCTGTTTAGTTGCATGATCGCATCTCCGCTCCACATCATCGTATGAAGCGCAATATCTGCGTCAGAAGCGCCGGCGATCTAAAGCTCGAGTGCCGCCGTAGCGGCCTACCTCACACCGACGAACACATTTCCTGCGTCGCAACGAACGGTAGAAGATGGAGATCCACGAACGAGGATGCCTGTTGTTTTTTTTGATCCTCCTCCAATCTGCATTGCGTCAGCAGCACGGAACTCATAGATGATCGCGCAGCGCGGATGAACCGACCGATTCGGATACGAGCTATGCAACGTCAGAACGTGATGGATGGACGCGTCCCCTGGCCCCAAAATCAGATCTGACGCCTCGTAGCGCGACTCAACGAACCGGTCGTCATTCACGTGTAGTAAGAGGTTTCCGTTTTCGTCAGTATGTTTCAGCTGCCCGAATTTATGAGATTTCGGGATAACCCGCATACAACCGTTTTCGACAGTCGTGCCATCCAGCACGATGAAGGCTGCGCAAAGGTCATAGTTCGTGTGGGGCAGATATGGGAAGTCCTGATGCCATTTCACCTCGCCAGCGCCTATCTCCGGCGGCTTCCAATTTATTTTGCAATGCTGGATTTCGATGTCGGCACCTACTAAGGCTTCAACTGCGTCGAGCAGCTTTGCATTGCGCGCCAACTTGAGAAAGGCCGGATCCAAATATATGATGTCGTGAATAATCGACAAGCCATCGTACCCTTTTCTGCGGTTCGCCTGCCGCTGCTCTTGCACTAGCGGTGTATTGACGGCATCGCGCAGTTCCGCCAATTGGTCGTAGTCGAGTAGACCGCGAACGATAACATAACCGTCCTCTTCGTATGCCTCGCGTAATTGGTGTGCCATCGATGCTTCAAGCATGGCCATCTCCTTTCTGGTTTAGCCTCACGCGATAACCGGACCGTTGCTATGTGCCCGGCGCGCGCCACATCGGGGTTAGAAGGTCCTGGTTAACAATCTTCATGAATTCCGTGTATACCCTCTGCCATTTGTCATAATGTTTCGAGTATTCGGAATGAGCGCTTCTACTGGGAAAAAACTCCTTCTCAATCTTTACCCATCTGTCGACAGCCTCTCCAAAACTGTTGAATAAACCTGTTCCAATTCCGACGCACATCGCACAGCCTAAGGAAGTGGCCTCTTTGGCCGACGGAATGCTGACCGGTATGCCGAATACATCCGCAATAATTTGCGGCCACAAGAAGCCCTTGGCCGCTCCCCCACAGAATGTAATGCGGTCCGGTGTTGTACCCGCAAGCTCCCCCAGAACCTTGCAATTTCCGTAGGATGCATAGGCCGCGCTTTCCCAAAGCGCTCGTATACATTCCCGTTTTCCCGACCTGCCAGGATTGTAGATATCAAAGTTCAAGAACGATGGAGCGGCGTGCTTCCACAACCTCGAATTGTGGACGTCGGAAAAGAGCCCAATGACTCCGTTCGCGCCAGCAGGGACTTGTGCCGCCTCCCTCTCCATCAAATAGTAAGGGTCAAATCCCTGTTCACGAGCCCGGCGAACCTCCTCTTGACAGAAGCCGTCCCTAAGCCAGCGAGCTTGCTGGCCAACAAGGAAGGTGATGCCCTCGGTCATCCAACGGCCGGAATTTACATGGCAGAGCGTCCGGGGACGGAATTCCGGATCGATAAGTGGCCGATCCGAGATAACCGTAGTCTGCCAAAACGTTCCGCCAACCAGCGCCCATTGGCCGGGCTCGATGTTACCTATCCCTAAAAGCGCTAATTGGGTATCGGCCCCGCCCGTAACCACGGGGGTGCCGGCCTTCAGCCCCGTCGCTGCGGCGGTATCATCGGTGATCTTGCCCATTACGGTGCCCGGCTCGACGATGGGAGGATAGATCTTCTCGGGTAAACGGCATACTTTGATCGCTTTTTCGGACCATGCGCGCGCCATCAGGTCGAATAGACCCGAGCTACAACCCATTGTAGGATCTGTGACGATTCTGCCGGACAGCTTGAAGAGAATCCAATCGCTGATCATGCTCATAAATGCGGTCCGCTTCAGAACATCGGGTTCGTGCTTGTTGATCCAGCGAAATCTGGGCGGCGAGATAATGTTTAGCCAATCGCCGCCGATCCGGTACAGATCCTCAGCGATTCCCTCACGGAGCATTTCGACCACTTCTTCGGTGGCTCGAGCGTCTATGTTGGGGCACGCCCAAATTTCTGTTCGATTGGCGTCGTAAAGAACCATCCCCTCTCGCATGCTCGTGGCAGAGACGCCGATAATTTGTGCTGAATCGATGCGGCCCGCGGTCAGCGCCTCCCGCACACAGCAGCACAGAGTTCGCCAGACTTCTTGAGTGTCAAAAACCTGGGAACCGGGATATTGCGGAAGCACCTTCGGCAGCCATTCCTTCTGGACTACCGAAACTTCATTCCCATCGGTGTCAAATACGACTGCCCTGCCACTGCCTGAACCTGCATCCAAGACCAGAATGTAACCATCAAATGTCATAGACTGTCATCGCTGCCGTCTTCCATGGCAACCCTCCCCAGTCGGAGATCAGGCATGTGGCATGATCGGCAAGACAATATACGAAGGTCTTTCATGGTCATGGTAGACCGTGTTCGTTGCGACCACGGCTTCTTGAGCTTTGGCGCCAACTTTCCAAATATTCAAGTTTCGGCTGTAGCGGGGAAAGTTGCTGCTGGCTATGCTCACGCGTATTCGGTGACCTTTTCTGAAGACATTGCTCGTTGCCCAAAGGTCAATGGCAATGGATGAGGGTTCCCCCGGCTTCAATGGAACGGGTTTCAGTTTGGAATCTCGATAACGCGCGCGCTGGATTCCATCGGTGATCAGGATTGACCGGCCGTCGGGCCAGACATCTGTAAGTTTGGACACGAAGTCAGTGTCCTCGGCTGTGGAAGAGATGTAGAGATGGACTGTGACCGGCCCTGTAACTTCCACATCCTCCTCAAGAACTTCTGTTGTGTAAGTCAGGCAGGAGTCTTCAGCAGGGCGTTGATCGCGTGGACCAGCCTGTAACCCCAGCTCCGCCATGTGCTCATCCGCCGCTTCAAGGTTCTTCGGCAATAGATCCTTAGAATGGGAAAGCGCGTAGAGCGTATTGCCACCTATCGTTCGAGTCGGTCGTAGAGGATCGTATAAGAAACTGTCGGGCGTTTCCGCCTTTGTAGGCGGCGCCGGACTGAGTATGCCATGGTTGAGAGATGACAGCCCGACCGAAGGACCGTGATGCAAATAGTATTTGCGGTATTGCACACCCGGTGGCGGCCACTGGGCGTGCTTCTTCCAAGTGTTCGAACCCATTGTGAACAAGGTGATTGGAGGCTCGTTGGCTAATCCGTTATCTTTGCCTTTTAGCCAATGATCAAACCAGTGCTGGACGATCTGATTGAAATCGATAATTGCTTCCGGACCGAAGTCCAAGTCACCAACGCACCTCATGAAATTGTCACTCACCATAGGTCCGTGCATCCATGGTCCAATGAATAGCCTTTGAGAGGATCGAGCCTTTTGGGAGGCTGCATTGCGTGATAATCCCGTAAAGTTAGCAATAGTGGCTCGGATGAATATGTCGTACCATGCTCCAAAATGGAGAATTGGCACGTCGACCTCCGGGTAATGTTTAGAAAAGTTCCAGTGATCCCAAAAAGCTAGATCTTCCGGGGGGTGTGAGACAAAATCCCTAAGCCACTCGAATGGGTCAGCGTAGTAAGCGTTGGACAGGGAAGGCAGCTCATCAAAGACCTCCTCCATGCTTTCGTCGACTGCCCGAGTCAGAGATCGTATACGATTCGCCAGAGCGTCGACCGATTGTGCCGTGCCCCAATGCAGATTGAGACCGAGTTCGAAGACTCCACCTCTGTAAACCCATTCCTCTGTCAAATCCGCACATGCCTCGCGAACGAACATGCACTCAAGCCCCGCTGGTCGCGTCGGGGCCATGAGGTACTGAGTATTTCCGCTATAGGATCCACCAAAGGTCCCAATCCTTCCGTTGCAGAAGGGATGTTTCGCGAGCCACTCGATCGTGTCTCTCCCGTCTTGATTCTTTCCCCAGCCGTCGTCCAACAACGGGTACCAGACCCCCTCGGAGGCAAAGCGTCCTCGCGTGTCCTGAATTGCCACCGCGTATCCGTGACCCAGCAGATAGGTGTGAGTGTGCGACCACATCATGGTGGCATTTTCCTTGTTGTACGGAGTTCTCTCCAGCACGAGCGGGTATGAGCCGGCCGAATCCGGAGTATAGAGGTCGGTAGCTAGCCTTGTCCCGTCTCGCATCGGGATCATTACATTTCTCTCACATCTCATGTTGGAGTGTGCCTCCCGAATAAGTTGGTCGCATCTTCCGGCGATTAAAGCCAGCAAAATTATTTCACCAGCTCGGTCACAATGTTTCACAGGGAAGGAAAGGGAGCCGAATGAACCGTTGCTAGTGTGGGCCGGTATTGCGACAGCAACTACCTCAGACGGAATGAACCGTGCTTTTCGCGTGTTCGATGCACAAATTCGAAAAGTCGTCGAGATAAGAGGAGGTGTGTCTCAGATGAAGAGAAACAAGGCCGACAGTGCGGAAAATAGGAGTATCGGCGACGCGAGCAAAGTGGAGTTTCTGTTGAATTGCCCGCTCTTTTGGTAAAAATGCAATACCAGTTCCCTTAGAGAAGTGTTCCACCACTGCCTCATCGTTTTCAAGCTCCATTTCGACATTGAGAGAGAGCTTCAGCTGGTGGAAGAGGGTCTCCAGAATCTGTCCTGTGGCGCTATATGAAGGGAACGCAATAAGAGGCAGATCATTGAGTTCCTGGGGCCGGATGACTTTATTCCTGGCTAGGGGATGATGTTTCCCGACCACGAGCACCAGCTCTTCCCTATAAAGAGGTAGTACTAGCAATTCTCTGCCAATGAAGGGTGGCAAACTTCCAATGAGCAGATCGATCATGCCGGTTCGAACATCTTCAAGTATCACGGGCCATGTCCCTGTCTTGATATGAATAGCCACAGATGGGTGCTTTTGCTTAAACTTTTCGAAGATGGGTGGCAGGAAGAAGTCAAGCATCGTGGTTCCGGTTCCCAGCGTCACATGATGAGTAATTCGTGTCGACATCTGCGATACGGATCGGGTTGCGCTCATCACTTGATCGAAGATTGCGGTCGCATGGCTCAGCAGAACCTTGCCGGCCTCCGTTAAGAAGACCCTGTTATTCGCTCGCACGAACAGCTCAACGTGGAGTTCATCCTCGAGCAATTTAATCTGGCGGCTGATTGCCGAATGCGAAACATGAAGCCTCTCACCGGCCCTTGTAAAACTCGACGTCTCGGCAACTAATTTGAACATCTCCAGTTGTCGGAGATCCATGTCATTGTCCTCCAAAGATTAGGCAAAGCCGCCCGATGCTACTCCTAACGATTGGTTTTAGCAAAGGCCAATCGTTGGCGGGGTGCGAAAGAACACCAGGCGACGAGGATTAGAACCTTACGTGGTTCGACATGCGTCATCTCTATATCGCCTTTAAAGGAGAATTTTCGACGAACGGCAAATCTACGTCAGGCGGACGCCGAATCCATCGTCCTCAACTACAGCCTGTAAAAGCGCTGTCACCGGCGCTCGGACATCCCGTAGAACGGGGTTTTCAGTCCGCTCTTTGCGCCTGTATCAAACGCACAGCTGACGCAGACTAGGGGCGAACACCGTTGAAACCGAAGCCGGCCTTATCGGCAGAGCCGTTCGTTGCGATAAATTCGCTGTAAGTTCCTCTAATGCCACTAGCAGGACCAGCCCGTTCCTGTCAATGGACCCAAGTTGAGACTTGGTGAGCAGGAAGCACCGGCCAACGTATTCTCTCAACGCGGTTTGTCTGTACTCGCAGGCCGCTTTCCATGGCGTGCTCCGATCGGGTACCGAAATGTCAAATGTAGAGAAGACGCAAACATTGTTCCTGACGAAGAACTGCGCCTCTGATTCGACATGCGTTTGAACTCATGGCAACCGGCGAATATCGAAAGACTGAGGTGTTGAAGATAGTCACGGACGAGGGCCTGACGACGTTTCGCGACAAGCCGCTCAAAACCCAGACCTTCCAAGCCGTCCTGCGAAATCCTCTTTATGCTGGTTGGATCGTGCTTAGAAACTATGAGGATTTCGAGCCGATTCGAGGGCTGCACGTACCGATTACAACTCAACAGACTTTCGACCGCGTTCAAGCCATCCTTGATGGTCGAGCGCCAACCATAGTCCCGAAACGGAAATTCAATACGAATTTCCCCTTGAAGTGCCTATTGAGGTGCGCCGCCTGCAACACTCCCCTGACGGGCGGCTTTTGTAAGGGTCGCAGTAAGTCTTATGGCCGCTACTGGTGCCGCAATAGTAGTTGCCGTGCAGTGAAGCTTGCGCGCGAGAAACTTGAGGGAGAGTTTATGAATTTTCTTCTGCGTTTACGACCAGAACCAACCGATGTTGCGAAATTCTCAAAGATTGCTGCGAAGGTATGGAACCAGACGGAGGGGGATTCAGAGAAAGAGATGCGCAGGCTGTCGGCTCGGCGCGAAGAGCAAAAGGATTTCAAGCACAAACTTCTGCTTGCGATGCTCGGCGGTAGCGTTCAAGCAACTGACTATGCCGAAGCTAATGAACGGTTTGATGCGGAGATAGCAGTCATAGAGCAAGAACTACGGTTCATCGGTTCCCGGAGAGGGACGCAGCAATCCTTCGTGCGATCTGCTGAGATTCTGCTCATGGATTAGCCCTTGCCTATGAGCTCGCTAGTCCAGAATGCCGTCAGCGGGTTCAAAATCTGCTGTTTGAAGATGGCTTGGCATATTGCCCTGATCTAGGAATTTTGAACCGTTCTAAAACTTCTCTTTTCAGTATGTTGGAAACGATCAAGAGCGAGAATGACTTGTTGGCGTCCCCGACGGGATTTGAACCCGTGTTATCGCCGTGAAAGGGCGGTGTCCTAGGCCGGGCTAGACGACGGGGACCTTGCTTGGCCCGTAGCCTCCGGGCTGGCCGGAGTCGACCAACCTCAACTCTAACAAGCGGGTTCCCGAGTGTCAAAAACGCCGCGATGCCCCCTCGCGCACCTCATGACTCCTCCCTTCCAACCCGTTGTACGCTAGGCAAAGGCATGATCCGCTACAAATACCTCGACACGCTCGTACTCATCTTCGTCGTTGTCCTGCTGGTGTCGAACCTGGTTGCCCAGAAAGTCTGTCGCCTGGGCCCGCTCACCATCAGCGGCGCGGAACTTCTCTTTCCCGTCACCTACATCTTTGGCGACGTCTTCACCGAAGTCTACGGATACAAGGAGTCGCGCCGGGCCATCTGGATCGGGTTTCTTGCATCCGCCCTGCTCAGCGCGGCTGGCGCCCTGGCCGTTGCCCTGCCCGCTGACCCGGGCTGGCATAATCAACAGGCCTTCGAGACCGTGTTCGGCCTGGTGCCGCGATTCGTTGCCGCCAGCCTCATCGCCTACTGGGTAGGCGAGTTTGCCAACGCATTCACCCTCGCCCGGCTAAAGATCCTTACCGGCGGCCGATGGCTTTGGACCCGCACCATCGGGTCCACCATCGTCGGCCAGGCTTTCGATACCGTGCTGGTGATGATCATCTCCTTCGCCGGCCAGGTCTCGACTTCAACCCTGATACGGCTCACGCTATCGTCGTACCTGATAAAAGTGGTGTACGAAATCCTGGCAACACCGCTTACCTACGCCGGGGTCGACTGGCTCAAGCGCCGCGAAGGAGTGGATCCCTTCGATAGACACACCGACTTCAACCCGTTCGCGTTTCGCAGCCTTTCCCCTGAGAACGAAGTGAAAGTTCCGTAACCGAACTTAAGTTCCCAACACGCGAAGACAATCCATGCCCTCACCGCAATCCATGCACTTTATCGATCTGGCCGGTACCGGGGGACCTGAGATTCTCCGTCTCACCACCGGCCCTGTGCCTCGTCCAGGGCCTGGAGAAGTGCTGATACGGACTGTGGCCGCAGGCGTGAACCGCGCGGATTTGATACAACGGCAAGGACAATATCCACCGCCACCCGGCGCCTCGCCCATCCTGGGAATGGAGGTATCCGGCTACATCGCTGAATTGGGCCCGGGCGTTACTTCCCGTTGGCGACCCGGCGATCCCGTCTGCGCGCTGCTGGCCGGGGGAGGGTACGCCGAATATTGCGCCGTGCCAGAAGGCCAATGCATGGCTGTCCCTACAGGGGTCTCGATTCGAGACGCTGCTGCGATTCCGGAAGCGGTCATTACCGTCTGGGCGAATTTGTTCGAGCCGCGGCAGTTGTTCCCTGGCGACCGCTTCCTGGTACAAGGCGGCGCCAGCGGAATAGGCACCTCCGCCATCCAAATGGCGCGCGCTTTTGGGGCCCGCGTTGCCACCACCGCCGGGTCGGAGGAGAAATGCAAATTCTGCCTCAACCTGGGCGCTGAGGTCGCCGTAAACTACCGCGCTTCCTCCAACGCCGGAGACTGGGCCGCGGAAGTGGCTCGCTGGGCCCACCCCCATGGCGTCGATGTGATCCTCGACATGATCGGCGGCGACTACTTCCCGAAACACATCGAGCTGCTGGCTGCACGCGGACGGCTGGTGCACATTTCAACCTCCCACGGCAGAGAGGTAACGCTCGATCTGCACGCTCTCATGGTCAAACGGCTGGTGGTCACGGGTTCAACGCTTCGCGCCCGTCCAATTGCCGAAAAGTCCTCCCTGGCGCGATCGGTAGAGCGGGACGTCTGGCCACTGTTCGCAAATGGACAGCTACGTCCAATCATCGACCGAGTTTTTCCGTTAGACCAGGCCGCCGATGCCCACCGCTGGATGGAATCCGGCGGGCACACCGGCAAAATCATTCTTTTCCTAGAGCATTCCTAGAGTATTCCTGGAATATTCCTGGACTATTCCTGGAGTAGAAGTGCCGAAGAGGTCACCTTTTCCGGACTCAGGTAAATTTTTGAAGCAGCGACGGACCCCGGCACATCCAAGTTGCACCTGTCAGAGTCGAATTTTTTCGCCCCCTGGGATTGGGGGCAAGTATGGTTGTTCCATTGCAGGGAACGCAAGATTTCTGCAGCACTATTTCGCAACAGAGGATTTCGTTTTGAGAACGCTTTCCGTTTCGATCGCACACTGCCTGCCCCTGGCCCTGTTGGCGCTCACCAGCTGCGCAAAACCGGCTCCGCCCCAAGCCGCACCTCAGGCCATGCCGGTGCAGACCAAAACCATCTCGGCTGCTCCTGTTCCGCAATACGACGAATATGTCTCGACCATCAAGGGGCGCCGCTCGGCGACCATGAATCCCCAGGTTGACGGGAACCTGGTAAAGCTCTACGTCCATTCGGGCGATCACGTCAAAACCGGCCAGGTTTTGATGGAGATCGATCCCGCCAAGCAGGAGGCGACGGTTGCCTCCTCGAAATCGACGGAACTGCAGAAGCTGGCGGTTTACCAGTACAACCAGATCGAAGTAGAACGGCAGCGCAAGCTTTTTGAACAGGGCGTGACCAGCCGCGACGCCTTCGATCAGGCGGAGCAGTCCTTCAAGAATTCACAGGCTGATTATGAGTCTACGGTGGCCACCACACAGAGCCAAAGGAAGCAGCTCGGCTATTACCACATCACAGCTCCTTTTGACGGTGTCGTAGGCGACGTTCCCGTACACCTGGGTGACTACGTATCCGCCACGACCCTGCTGACGACCGTGGACGAGAACCGTGACCTCGAAGCCTACATTTATATCCCGACGGAAAACGTCACCAGAATTCGTAGAGGCCTGCAAGTCGTCATCCTGGATAACCAGGAAAACGTGCTGGAGCACACCGCCATCGATTTCATCTCGCCGCAGGTCGATAACGGGCTGCAGGGGATCCTGGTCAAGGCGCCCGTGCATGCGGACCTCGGAAAACTGCGAACGCTGCAGCAGATCAAGGCACGGGTCATTTGGACCACCTCGTCCGTCCCGGTCGTGCCCGTGCTGGCGGTCATTCGATTGGGCGGCCAGACCTTTGTCTACGTCGCCAGCGGTCAGGACGGCAAATTTGTGGCCAAGCAGCGGCCTATCACCATCGGCGACACGGTAGGCAATGACTATGCGGTTTTGAGCGGGCTCCAGAACGGAGAGAAGGTCATCATATCCGGGACGCAGTTCCTGGTCGATGGAGCGCCCGTCCAGCCGTTGGGCTAAAACAAAAAGCAACAACCTCTGAGCAATATGAACCGGGAGCGTTCTCGTGGTTGATTTTTTTATCCGCCGGCCGGTGTTTGCCACTGTCTGCGCCCTGCTGATTATCCTGGCCGGGGCGGTCTGCATACCGACCTTGCCCGTTTCCCTGTACCCGACGCTGGCGCCGCCCCAGGTGACCGTGACCAGCAACTACGTAGGCGCCAACGCGCAGACCGTCGAGTCCGCCGTCACGATTCCACTGGAGCAGCAGATCAACGGTGTGCAGGGCATGCGGTACATCTCCTCCACCAGCTCGAACGATGGAACCAGCTCGATCCTCACCACGTTCCAGACGGGGTACAGCCTGGATATCGCGGCCGTGGACGTGCAGAATCGCGTTTCCGCTGCTACCGGCCGGCTGCCAGCGGTAGTCAACAACACTGGCATCACCATCACCAAGGCGAACAACAACTTCGTGTTTGCCGCGGCCTTCTATTCTCCGGATGGCCGCTACTCCGATCTGTTCATCAGCAACTATCTCGATGTGTATGTGAAAGACGCGCTCAAGCGCATCCCAGGCGTCGGCGATGTGGTTATTTTCGGGGAGCGGCGTTATGCGATGCGGTTATGGCTCGATCCAGCAAAGATGGCAGCGCGCGGTCTGACCAGCCTGGACGTGACCAATGCGTTATCGGAGCAGAACGTTGAGATTCCCGCCGGACAGGTCGGACAGCCGCCCTCCGATAAGAAACAGGTCTTTCAGATCCCGGTGCGCGTGATCGGCAGGCTTTCTGAACCGTCGGAGTTTGACAAGATCATCGTCAAGAACACGAGCGCGGGAATCGTTCTACTCAGAGACGTTGGTTACGCGGAGTTGGGCGCGGAAACCTACTCGACCGACCTCAACTACAACAGCCAGGACGCGATCGGAGTCGGCGTTCAGCAGTTGAGCAATGCCAATGCGCTCGCCGTGGACCGGGCAGCAAAGGCGGCTTTGGACAATCTCGCCAAGTCCTTTCCGCCGGGCATGACTTACGTAATTCCTTTCGATACGACTACGGTTGTGGGCGACTCGATCCGCGAAGTTGTGGATACGCTGGGCGAAGCGATCCTGATCGTCATCGTCGTCATCTTTCTCTTTCTGTTGGACTGGCGCGCGACTATCATTCCCGCCATCACCATTCCTGTCTCTCTGGTGGGAACTTTCGCCTTTATTAAGATCTTTGATTTTTCCATTAATTCGCTGACGATGTTCGGCATTACCTTGGCTACCGGCCTGGTTGTGGACGATGCCATCGTGGTCATCGAAAACGTGCAACGGCACATTAACGAGGAACACTCGGATCCGCACTCGGCAACCTCCGTGGCCATGGCGGAAGTTACCAGCGCGGTCATCGCGACCTCCCTGGTGCTGATTTCCGTGTTCGTGCCGGTGTCTTTCTTCCCCGGCACCACCGGCATTCTTTATAAACAGTTCTCTCTGACGATTGCCTTTTCCATTGCCATTTCGGCTTTCAACGCCCTTACTCTTTCGCCGGCGCTGGCGGCGATCTTTCTGCGCGGAGAGAAACACAAGCGCGGCCTGCTGGGACTGATCGATCGAGGCATCGTTGGTACGACCGTCCTCTACGGCAAGTTTATCAAGCAGGTGCTGCGCCTGCGCTATGTCGTGCTGGTGCTCTTCGTCTGTGTCCTGGCGGCAACCGTCTATCTGTACCAAACCGTACCCTCCGCCTTTTTGCCGACAGAAGACCAGAATTATCTGATCTGCATCGTGCAGACGCCGCCGGGCGCTTCGCTCACCTACACGTCCGACGTGGCGGACGCGGCCGTCAAGATCATCCGCCAGGACAACGATGTCTTTGGAACCTTCGCGGTCATGGGCTTCAGTCTCAGTGGCGGCAGCTCGTCCAACTATGGGTTGATTTTCGTCCCGCTCAAGTCGGTCGACCAGCGCGTCAAGCAAGGTCCGGGCCATACCGCCAACGCCATCTATCAAAGACTGGCGCCTAAGCTGTTTGGAGTACCGGGAGGGCTGGTGGCTATCTTTGAACCTCCCGCTATCCAGGGCCTGGGGAACTTCGGCGGATTTGCGTTTGAATTGCAGGACCTCGGACGCAATACGTTACAGGATCTGGATCGCGTAGCCCATCAAATCGTCGGCGCCAGCCGCGCCGGTCACGAACTGGTTGGCCTCTACACCAGTTACACGGCGACGGACCCGCAACTGTTGATCACCATCGACCGGGAGAAGGCGAAAGCCATGGGGGTTCCGCTGAGCCAGATCAGCTCGGCGCTGAGCGTGTACATGGGCTCGGCCTATGTCAATGACTTCAACTTCAACAACCGATCCTACCGCGTGTATGTGCAGGCCATGCAATCCGCGCGTATGACCCCATCGGACCTGCGCAAGTTATATGTCCGTTCCGATTCCGGGCAAATGGTCACGCTCGACAACCTGGTGAACATTGCACAGCAATCCGGGCCACAGGTCATCAATCATTACAACCTCTTTCGATCGGCGGAAATCGACGGCTCCCAGGCTCCTGGCTACAGTACCGGTCAGGGATTGGAAAGTATGGAGAAATTGTCCAAGAGGTTCATGCTGCAGGGCATGGCCTACGAATGGACGGGACTGTCGCTGGAAGAAATTGAGGCGGGCGGCAAGGCGGTTCTCATTTTCGGCCTGGGCATTCTCGTGGTGTTTCTCACACTGTCGGCGCAGTACGAGAGCTTTGCTCTTCCCTTCATCATTCTGCTGGCCGTGCCGACCGCGGTTTTAGGCGCTCTCGGATTGGTGACATTGCGGGGGCTGCCGAATGATGTCTACTGCCAGATCGGACTGGTGATGCTGATCGGGCTATCGGCCAAGAACTCGATTTTGATTGTCGAGTTTGCGGAGCAGATTCGCGGCCAGGGCAAGTCGATTTTGGAAGCAGCCATTGAAGCCGCCGAACTACGCCTTCGCCCAATTCTGATGACTTCGTTCGCGTTCATTCTGGGCGTGCTCCCGCTTTACTTCGCGACCGGTGCTGGCGCCATCGGCCGGCGCTCGGTGGGCACGACCGTCGTTGGAGGAATGCTGGTCTCGACGATGCTGAACCTGGTGTTTATTCCGGTGCTCTACGTGATCTTCAAGTCCGCTTTGGAGCGCTTGTTCCACCGCAAGAAGGCAGAAGGCCTGTCAGAGTATCCGGCCAAGCTGTAGGTTTGCCCCTCGCAACGCCGTCATCCTGAGAACCTGTGACTCTTTTGTTTTGAAGGGCAAAAAGTCACAGGCTCTCAGCGAAGCGCCTCACAGATTGATCGCGTGGGACGTCAGTCCTCTGGATAAACCCGGATCGAAAGCGATCAAGAGAAGGAAGACGCCTACGGCGTTAGCGAAGCCAAATACCCAGTGATGGCTACGATGTCTTCCATCGTCAGCTTGGCGACTACGCCCTTCATCATCGGAGCCATGGAGCCATTCCTGGCGCCATCCTGAAAGTCGATAATCTGCCGGGTCATCTGGCTTGGAGAGCGGCCCGCAATCGAGGGAATATTCCCCGTCCCCTTCAGGTCTGGCCCGTGACACATCGTGCACGGCATCGTCTTTCCACTACCGCCGGTCGTCACCAGGTCCTTGCCCTTAGCGAGGCTTCCTTTCGGCACATAAGCGACAAAACCGGACGTGGGATCCCGCAGCTCGGTTTTCTCCAGATTCTCTGAGACCTCGATGACACGGTTGCCGATAGGCTCGCTCCCTCCACCCTCGATCACCACCATCATGCCTCCCTCGGGTTTGGTTTTGGGTACCTCGTCTGCTTCGACAACCCGAATCCACGGCTTGAGTTTGAAGGAGGAGAAATAAGCCGCGGCCGCTTTCACGTCCTCCTCGCTAACCGATTTAGACAGCTTGACCATGTTGGTAACGGAGAGCATGTCCGGGTCTGACCCTTTGCGCAGCCCGCTCTTAAAATCGGCCATCTGCTGCACGATGTAAGCTTCGGGCAGGCCGGTGACACTGGCATTCTCCGGGCGTCCCTGTCCATTAGGCAGGTGGCAGTGGCCGCAGGCGTAGACGTCGGGCTTGCGGCCGTGAGCAACCACCTCTGGCATGGGCGGATGAATATCGGGAAACCAATCGGGAACTACAAAAATATCGCCGATTTCCGCTTTGGTGTAGCTTGCCTTGCTTCCAGGAAGATGCTCTACCTGGCTTGCGGCCGAGGAAGAGCCCTGGGAAAAATGATCAGGGTAAGCCCAAAGGGGCAACTTGGACTCGGTGGTCTGTGCGGGGTTGGTTGGCGCAAAAAGCGCAATAGCAGAC
>JBARKD010000617.1:0-2661 GCA_049800615.1 Acidobacteriaceae bacterium
CGCGAATACCCTGCATCACTGTAATCATGAATCAGGTAGGAACCGTTGTTAAATGAGGACTTGGCATGAAGTCGTGCAAGGTGCTCTAAAAACGGCGTTTCTTACTGCGCCGTGCTCTGGCGCTCCGTACAAAAACATATGGCTACCCCCAACTTAGCAACTGTCGAAGCGCGTGAGGTTTTACGGTGTGAACGTTGCACACTCGTGCAATTTCGCACTGCGAATTCTCTGTGCAGGCGCTGCCACAAACCGCTCGAGGTCGAAGAGCCGGAACGACTCGTTCCGCAATTCGCCGGAGAGCCGGAAGAAGCCGTGGCTGAAGATAACGGCCTTCAGGTGGCGCGCGCCGTGCGTGATCTTCGCAAGGGCCGCAATCTGAGTCAACGCCAGCTTGCTGGCCGGATGCAAGTACCACGTACTTACATCTCCAAAATCGAGAATGGCAAGGCGATGCCGACTTTGTCCTCCCTGGCGAGGCTGGCCGCGGCGCTGGAAATCGACATCTGCAATCTTCTGCGCGATGCTCGCAGTCGCAGGCACGAAGAGACAGCGTCGATTCTCAGCGATCCGTTTTTGGCGGAGCTCGCCCCGCACATCTCGAACATGGATTCACTGCAGCGCTCCATGTTCCTAAACCAGGTGCGCGACCTGGCCATGGGCCGCCGTAGAAGCGCGTAAGCTACGGCGAATCCCTGCCCCGAGTGATGTTAGGCCCCCCGCTTCGCTGGTTTTGCGGGGGAAGGGACCATGTGCTACGGTCGTAAGGAAAGGCAATCGTTTTGCGCTTCCTGCCACCGAGCCGCGTATCCGAGCTACCTCCCGAAGAGCAGGACCTCTACAACAAACTAGATCCGGCTCGCCTGCCACAGCACGTCGCTATCATTATGGATGGCAATGGCCGCTGGGCAGGCAAGCGTAGCCTGAGGCGCTTTCTGGGCCATCAGCAAGGCGCTGAGTCGGTCCAATATGTGGTCGAAACGGCCTCGCGGATTAATCTGCCCTGGCTTACGCTTTACGCTTTCTCGCTCGAGAACAACTTGCGCCGCCCAAAGACCGAAGTCAACTTCCTCATGCGGCTGCTGCGTTCCTACCTGGTGAACAATGTCAAGCGCATGAACGACAACAATGTCCGCATTGCCTACATCGGGCGCACCCATGAACTCCCATCCGAAGTTCAGGAGAAGATGCAGTGGGCCGCGGAAGCCACAGCTCACAACGACGGAACTGTTTTAACGCTGGCCCTCAATTACGGCGGCCGCTCCGAACTGGTGGATGCGGTAAAAAGCCTGGCCACAGAGGCTTCCTCGCAAAACCGCTCCCTCGATCAGATCACCGAGGAAGATCTGCGCCGCCATCTTTATACGGCGCACATGCCGGACCCCGATCTGATGGTGCGCACCAGCGGCGAGTTTCGCGTATCCAATTTCCTCTTATGGCAAATGGCTTATTCCGAGATTTACGTCACCGAGCGCTTTTGGCCCGATTTTCGCGGCATTCATCTGCTGGAGGCGATTGCCGATTACCAGCGCCGCGAACGCCGCTATGGCGGTCTCAATAAATCGCAGGACTCTGACGAAGCTCCCATCCCGGATACCTTCCTCGTTCCTCGTTAGTGTGGTGAGTTGCTAATTCGTTCCACAAATTTGTCATCCCGAGCCCTCCACTGCGCTACCCCGGATTTTCCGTTGAAGTTAGTGGCGTTGGCGAGCTTCATGCGCCTTTCTTTTTCGGAAGGCGCACACGGGGAGGTTTCCAGTGCAGAGTAATGGGAAATCGGGGTACCGCGGGATGACAATTCTGTCTAGGGGGCGGAAATTGTACCCTCAGCGGCTGAAGCCGGTCTTCTATTCGATTTGACGGCGGGGCTGAAGCCCCGCCCCTTCAAAAACCAAAAAGTCAAAGGCTCCCGCAATGACAATTCTGTGGCTCATTTAGGAAAACTGCAGATTCCTCGGCTGCGCTCGGAATGACAAAGGGGAGGCTTGTGGCTTGGCTTGGGTTTGGCTCCCATAAGGGCAAACTGCAGATCCTCGGCCTGGGGACCTGCTGTTTCAGCTGGATCCCTCATCCGCTACATAGGTGGTATAGGCGCTCACTGCAATTTGTTTCTATAGAAGCCGCCCCTGCCGGCAATGCAGCGTGATTACCTAGGTGCATGGTCTGGGATTCCGGCCCTTTCTCCAGATTGCCGGAAGTATGCTCGGTTCATGGGCTCGCAGACACTGGCACGTCCCAAAAGAAGTACAAGGCGCAAGAGCAAACGAAAGGGTGCCCGTGGCTGGATCGCCTGGTGGCCGCTGGCGGCGGGGATCGCTGTTACCGTGGCCGCGGTGAAGACGGCCGAGATCCTGCCTTTGATGGGAGCAGGCGGGTTATTACGACTAGAACTCCTGTATCCGTTTGCACTGCTCCTCAAACAGCCCCAACTCGGCCTCGCCGATTCAACCGGTATGCCGGAAACCCGCGGTTATCAGGGAGCGGAGGTATTCCGCCTTGATCTCCGCGGGAATGAGAAGAGGCATAGACTGCCAGGCATCCCGCGGACACTCGATAATCTTCACAGGCCGAGAGGGCATCGCTGCCTTAATTTCGCGTCAGCAGCCAAAGCACCGCGAAGCCCAGCAGATGGACGGCACACAGTTGCATCAGCACAGCCCACAA
>JBARKD010000618.1:0-9457 GCA_049800615.1 Acidobacteriaceae bacterium
CGCTTATCCTCTCGACTTACGACCAGCAGAAGAACCATCTAACCGATATCACGCGCAGCGCACTCGATAATATGTGGGCCTTGCAGATCAAGTCCGGCGAGTCGGCCGGTGGGTGGAACTGGCAAAACTTTCACCTGGCTCCATGGGAATCGGGGGAGTCGCAGTACAACGGCGCGGTGCTGGCGGCGATCGCGGTTGGCCGAGCGCCGGATGATTATCAGCACAGTGCCAGGATTCAGGAGAATCTCCGGCTGCTGCGCGGCTTTTTGCGACGGGAGTACGCAAAGCAGCCGTTGCTCAACAAGGTTTATGTTTTGTGGGCTTCTGCCAAACTCCCTGGGTTGCTGAATGAGAAGGAGCGCTCAGCCCTGGTGGGCGAGCTGGCAGCCAGGCAACGGCCCGACGGCGGCTGGAGCGTCAGCGATCTGGGCACATGGAAAAGACGGGACGGTACGCCCGAGGAAACGAAAAGCGACGGACTCGCTACCGGCTTAACCGTGTTGGCGCTGGAACAATCGGGCGTGGGACGGACCCAGATCAAGCACGGGCTGGCCTGGCTCGAGCAAAATCAGAGCCAGGACGATGGAAATTGGTCTGCCTGGTCGCTAAATAAAAAACGCGATCCTTCGACTGACATCGGGCGCTTCATGAGTGACGCGGCAACCGGCTTTGCGGTACTGGCGCTCGAGAGCAGTCACTGAGACAATTTGGGTTTTATTGACGGAAGAAATTACGGGCCAGGAAGAGCAGATTGGCAGGCCGCTCCGCCAACCGGCGCATGAAGTAGGGATACCAGTCCGTTCCAAAGGGAACATAAACCCGAACACGATAGCCGCCGGCTACCAGGGACCGCTGCAGGTCCCGGCGGACCCCGTAGAGCATCTGGAATTCAAATTGGTCGGCGCTGATTCCCCGCTCTTCGGCAAAGCTGCGCGTAGCATCGATCATCTTCTCATCGTGGGTCGCGATGCCGTGGTAGATCCCGCTGGGAAGCAGGAACTGCATCAAGCGGACAAAGTTGTTATCGACATCCGCCTTGCCGGGAAATGCCACATCCGCCCCCTCCTGGTATGCTCCTTTGCACAAACGGATGCGGATGCCCTCGGCCAGGAGACGGTCAATATCCGCCTTGCTGCGGTAGAGATAAGCCTGGATCACCACCCCCACGTGGCCCTGGCTGCCATTGACGGAATGAAGCCCGCACACCATGTCGACAGTGGCCTGGGTGTAGGAAGAACCTTCCATATCGACGCGTACAAAAGTTTTGGCTGCCACGGCATGCTCCACCAGGCCGGCGGTGAGAGTCAAGGCCAGCTCAGGATCCAGGTCCATGCCCATCTGAGTAAGCTTCACGCTTACATTGGCATCCAAACGGCGCTGCTCGATGGCATCAAGCACGCTGTGGTAGACGTCGGCATGCTGGCGCGCCTCCTCCGGAGAGTGAACATTCTCCCCCAGGCTATCGAGGGAGACAGAAATTCCCTGGCGGTTTAACACAGCAGCCGTCTCCAGCGCCTGCTCCACATGAGTGCCTGCTACAAAGCGGGAGGACATTTTCCCTCCCAGGCTGGAGTTTTCCACGAAATGGCGAAGGGAAGAATTTCGCGAGAGGGCAATCAGGGTCGACCGCAGAATGGGCATGGGAACTGCTTATTTTCGCATGCCGCAATGGCGGAAACCCTTTTCGGGTTTTCTCGCTACTAATGAAGTAGGGAGTTTTCCATGCTGAGTCAGTGTGCCAATCCAAGCTGTGGCAAACCGCTTCATTATCTTCGCGAGGGGCGAATTTTCGTTTTCGATCTGCCTGACCCGGATGTACCTGTTCCTAACTCCGGAACCCGCACGCACCGTCTGCGGCACTTCTGGCTTTGCGGGATCTGCTCGGAGACGATGGTAATGGAACAGACGACCGCTAGGGAGGTTCGAGTTGTCCGGAAAATGCGCAAGCTCAAGGTATCAAGTCCGGATGTCGTTCCAGATAGCCTGGTCGTGTGAAGGGCAAAGCGTCCTTGGGGCCGAATATCATAAATCCCGCCATCGCGGCGTGAATTCAACGACTTTCCGTAGACTCCAAGCAAAGCTTCCCAACGGATGAAACCGATCTCCTCCAGCATCTTGATACCGTCTTTGATGTAGCTGAGGCGGGAGTGCTGGTTATGTCCCCACGTTACGGTCTATCCAACGTCCCCGAGTTCCCTTCACAGATCCCTGGTGATGACGCGGGACGAAATTTCCTCGCTACCATGGTGGGCCCTGGCGCATCAGCAAATGCAAAGCTGTGCGGGAGTGGACGTGCAACGGCGTGCCGGGGTTATCAAGTTGCTGCAATCAAAAGGAAAAACGGAGCCGCGATTGTTTCCGATGTACCATCAATTTGCCGCATTTCGGTGTTCGGGCCGCGGAAACAGGTTGGTGGGCCAATTGACAAACCAGGTATAGCTTTCTGGGTGCGCGGGAGGCTACCATATCCAGCACCTCGCTCGGGAGCAACGGCCGCGTTTTCCGCAGCCCATTGAGTGGAAACGGGTTACCTTTATACTTTGGAGAAGATCAGGACCATGACCAAAGCAGACCTCGTAGAGGAAGTAACCCAGTTGGGCGACCTGACGCGCCGGGACGGGGAAATGATCGTGGACACCATTTTCGATTCCGTAATTCACGCTTTGCGCTCGGGAGACAAGATCGAAATTCGCGGTTTTGGCAGTTTTCGCATTCGCCAACGCAAGCCGCGGACCGGACGAAATCCTAAGACCGGAGCCAAAGTCGAAGTTCCCGCCAAGCGAGTGCCGTACTTTAAACCGAGCAAGGAACTTCGTGATTTGGTTAATCCAAAACAAAAAGCATCGGAGTCCGGCGAGCACAGCCCCGCGGTCTGAGTTTAGTCAGGAGCGACTCGCCGGCGGCCTTAAGCCCGCGGCTAGCGCTTGGGCGGTTGCGTAGCTTTCCCCCGTGCAATGCCAATTATGCTCATCATCCTGCCCGTGAAACCACGTTCCATCCGGTGAGAGAAAAAGCGATCCGTGGAACAGCCTGTGCATAGCCGGGTGAGAGAGATCGCGCGCTCCTTGAGTCCAGCCGCCAGCAACTGCCTGCGGTTGGCCTCGGGCAGATCGAGATGCATCGCCGGGCCGAGGTCGCCATGTCCGGGCGCTCGGGCATTCAGGAAAAGCATGGGATATTTTTCCCGGACCGGATCCGAGTTGTAGACCTCGCGGAATAGTTCTGCGGCATAGGGGAATTGGGATTCGAATTGCTGGCGCACCTCTTCCCCGACGGCGTAGCAACATTGCCCGATTCCGGGACCGATGGAGGCAATCAAATGCTCCGGCCTGGAGCCGAATTCCAGGCGCATGCGTCCGACACCGTTCTCCACGATGCGGGCCACGGTACCCCGCCAACCTGCGTGGAAGGCGGCGACAGCGCGATTTTTTGTATCCGCGACGAGAATGGGTATACAGTCCGCCGTTTGAATACCCAGCAATACACCCGGTTCGCCGGTCATCAGACCGTCGCCTTTCAACACGGCGGGCACGCCGCTCTCTCGAACATCGGCGACCGAAACTCTGAGGATGAGTGAGGAGTGAATCTGGCGCAGGGTCACCACGCCGGAGAATTCCTGGCCCTCCGCGGCGGCGCTGACGAACGAACGGCGATTTGCGGCGACCACCTGGCGGTCGTCAGAGTCGTTGAAACCAAGATTCAGATCAAAGGCGCCCGAGCGATAGATGGTAGTTTTTCCACCAGAGCGGGTGCTGAATCCATGAACCAGCCAGGGGTTTTTGTCCCATCCCGGGACCCGCACGATGTCCAGCCGCGTAGTGAGCGACGACGCCATTCAAGCTATCTTACGTCTCCTTAGCAAATGAACCTGATCTCCCCAACTGCAAAATGCACGAAATCTGGAGCAAAAAACAGGCCCGCCTTCCGGCGGGCCTGTTTTAGAGGCTCTGTAGAGGAGGGATATCAGGAAGTTTTTCAGAGGAGAGCCCGCCTGGGCGGAACTCCGTTTGGGTGAACAACCACCTAGGTAGGACAAAAACTGAAGTAGCCTCTTCGGTTATCAATATGAATGCGGATTCCCCGGTAAAGTTGTGCGTCCCCGAAAAAAAATCGCGCGTTCCCGTTACTTTACATTCGGCGGGCGGAACATACGCCCAGCCGCCCCCGTTACAAACCCGCGGGGGACAAATCTCTGGGCAAAAACCTGGAGCCGGCCAGACAAGTAAGGGATGACCGAGGGTTTACCTGCCGCCAGGGCTTCCAGTCCCCGCCGGGCCACCTCGGCTGCGGATTGCGCCTTGCGGCGATCGCCGTGTCTCTCGCCCGCAACCTGGTTAAACTCCGATTCCGTGGGCCCGGGACACAGAGCGCTGACGCGCACTCCGTGGGCTTTCATTTCTTCGGCCAGACCCTCGGCAAGCACGCGATCAAAAGCCTTGGTGGCGGCATATGTCGTCAGGTAAGGAACTGGCTGGAAGGACGCGGTCGAGGCAACAATCATCACCGCCCCGCGCCGCCGCTGAACCATCGCCGGGACAAAAAGCCGAGTGAGATGCACGACCGCGGCGCAATTCACCTGGACCATGTCCAGCTGCATGTCCATTTTGGTGCGAAGAAATTCTCCGTACTCGCCAAAACCGGCGTTGTTGATGAGAACCTCCACCTCGAGGCCGGCACCTTCGGTTGCGTCGAAGATTTGCCGCGGGGCTTCGGGCAAAGACAAATCGGCGACCAGCACCCGCGTCTGGATGGAGTACAGGTTGCGCAGCCGCTCAGCCAGCTGGTCGAGGCGCTCCCGTCTCCGTGCAGTGAGTACCAGGTGCACTCCGGCTTTTGCCAGTTCCAGCGCGATCGCTTCTCCAATACCGGAGCTGGCGCCGGTTACCAATGCCAACCTTCCCTGCCAGGCGTTACGAACTGTGGCTGATGCCATTAGCGTCGCCTCCCGCCGCAGAACTGGCAAATTCCTCGCCCACCCAGGCGGCAAAGGCGTCCATCTTCTGCTGTCGGCCAAGGAACTCCTCGATCAACTGAACACCTGGCTTCGATCCGCCCGGGTCGAGGATGGCGCGCCGATAACGCATGGCGGTTGGCCCTTCCAGCAGATTGGAGCGATCGAATTGGGCAAAGAAATCGAGGGCAATCACCTTGTCGAACATGTAGGTGTAGTAATTCGAGGAATAGCCAATCAGGTGGGTGAAACTCGAGTACATGCGGTTTCCCTCCACCCACTCATAAGGCATCATGCGCTTGTAGCCTTCCTCGAGCAGAGCATCGGGATCGAGATTCAGGGGAGGCTGGTTGTGCATGTCGAGGGAATAGCTGGTGTAAAAGAGCTGAGTGCGCACGCTGTCCGCCCTACCGAAAGCACTGGCGCGGTTCATGCGCTCAACCAGCGTCGACGGGATAGGCTCGCCTGTCTGGTAATGGTCTGCGAAGGACGCCAATAACCGGGCGTCGTGGAAGAACTCCTCCAGCATTTGCGACGGTACTTCGACAAAGTCCCCTTCGGTCGTGATGCCGCTGACACCTGCCCATTGTTGCTGGCCGCCGAGGATGGCATGCATCAGGTGCCCGAACTCGTGGAAGAAAGTCATTACGTCGCTGTACTGCATGAGACCCGGGTCGCCTTCTTTGCCGCCGGGAAAGTTGCAAATCAGAGCCACCTCCGGCAACTGGCGGCCGGCGATGCCCGGGATGAGGGGAGCGGCGCTGAACCACTTGTCTTTGCCTTCGCGTGGATGCATATCGAGATAGAAACGCCCGCAAAGCCGGCCGCGATCGTAGACGTCGAAGGCCCCTACCTGACCGTGCCAGACGGCGGCTTCCTCGCTCCTTTGGAAGCTCACGTGAAAGAGCCGGGCGGCAGTTTCCAGGACGCCCTTCTCCACCGCGGCGTAGGGAAAATAGGGGCGGACGGACTGGGAATCGAAATCGAAGGCCACGCGGCGATATTGCTCGTACCAATATCCGCGGTCGCTGCTTTTGAGCACCTTCAGCCCCGGCTCTTGCCGGCGGGCAAAGTCCATGATCATCTCGTATTCCTGTTTGGCGCCTGCGCGCGAGGCCTGCTCCAAATCGCCGATGAAACGCTTCATGTTGGCCGCCGAGCCCATCATCTGGTTGGCCGTAGCCAGATCGGCCCAGGAGACGAAACCCAGGATGGTGGCGATTTCCTGACGGACCGCGAGCAGATCGAGCAATAACTGGCGATTGGCTGGGTATGCGCGGGTGTTGTAAGCCAGGAACATGCGGAGGCGCAAATTGGCGCTCTGGGCAAACGTCATCACCGGCTGCATATCAGGAAAATCGGTGCTCAGAATAATGACGCCGTGTTCGTCAGCCGGATGGTTGCGAATGTAATCTTCGGGAAGTCCGGCAAGCTCCGTGGGATCGCTTACTTCGACCCGATTGACGTTCTCCTGCACGTTCCTGGCAAAGGTCAGGGAGATTTCTGTGGCCTTGTCGGAAAGCTCCCGCAGGTGGGCTCGAGTGGCGTCATCCTTATCCACGCCTGCCAGCCGGTAGTTGAGAAGGGTATGACGCACGTAATGCTCGGTGGCCGAATCGGCGGACGAGACGTCGAGCGAAGCCAGGGCCCGGTACACCTCCTGGTTAAGAGACAGGGCTGTGGAGGCTTCCGCAACGGCTTGGGTGAGCTCGCGCGCCTTATCGCGCACAGCCTTGTCGGGATAGACGCTGTCGAGCAGCGAGGCTAGGGAGCCGGCGCCGCTCAGGGTGGCTACGGCATCGTCATAGGGGCGGAGGGTGTTTTCCAGCGTTCTCGCACCCTCCGCGGCCAGGAGGTCGTCGATCTGGCGCCCGTGTAGCTCCAGGCGCGCATTGACCCACGTTTCTAATCCTTGTGCGTCTAACTCTCCAGTTTCGTTCCAGGGGTGCAATCCCGCTGCGTCCGATGCCGATAGATAACTCAATGGAAACTGCTCCTGACTGCATCTCAAGGGTAACCCAGAACCGGCGGGATATATGGGATCCGCAGCTTCGATTAAGATGCTTCGATGGGAGTCATGCGGTAACTCTCTCGCTTTTCCGGGTTACGAGACCAGGGCAGCCTACAATACGGGCTCCGGGGCAGTACAAAACGGTTCTCTTGCATCAAGCGGACGGGGCCATTAAGATGCCCAAATTGCCATCATGAATATTGCTGCTCCTTCTCTATCGCAGCAGTACCTGCGCACGCGGATAGGTAAAGTGTGTGTCGCGATCATTGGCTCCACAGCCGGTGAAATGACGGATCGCGCGACCGAGGCCATGCGGGACAGCGCTTTTTTGGAATTTCGCCTGGACTACCTGGACAAGCCGCTCGCCGCGCTTCCCAAGCTCAAGGAATTCCTGGCCGAAAACAGCGTGGTGACGGCCATCGCGACTTGCCGGCGGGCAGCCAACGGGGGCAAGTTCAAGGGAACCATAGCGGCCGAAATAGAAGTGCTGCAAAAAGCAACAGCCTCAGGTTTCCACCTGGTGGATCTGGAGTTGCAAAGTGCCGAGGCGATTAAGGAAGCGGAACTGGAGAAGCTGCGTGCGCGGGGCGCGGCTCTCATCATCTCCTGGCACGATTTTCAGTCGACCAAGGATCTAGACGGCATCTTTGAACGGATTCGGCCGCTCGAGCCGGAGTTCATAAAAATCGTGACTACGGCAAAATCGCTGGCGGATAACGTGGTCATGATGCACTTTCTGGAGCGCACCGCGGATATGGCCAACATGATCGGCCTGTGCATGGGTGATCAGGGGATCATCAGCCGGGTGCTTGGTCTACGTGCCGGGAGTGTATTTACCTTTGCCGCGGCCACTACCGGGGAAGAAACGGCGCCAGGCCAGATTGCCGCGCATACTCTCACCGA
Source organism: Acidobacteriaceae bacterium (assembly GCA_049800615.1). Taxonomy (GTDB): domain Bacteria; phylum Acidobacteriota; class Terriglobia; order Terriglobales; family Acidobacteriaceae; genus PALSA-350. The sequence goes on from JBARKD010000618.1 coordinate 7,866, forward strand.
CACGTTTCGCATTGGGCAGATCGATACCGCAACCCGCGTTTACGGAGTGGTAGGTAATCCGATCAAGCATTCGCTCTCGCCCTTGATGATGAACACGGCCTTTCACCGCGAGACGGTAAACGCGGTGTACCTGGGTTTGCAGACCGCGAAACTGAGCGACCTGCTAACCGTGATCCGCGAGGTGCCGCTTTCCGGCTTAAGCGTAACTATGCCGCTCAAGCAGGAAGTGCTCAAGCACCTGGAAAACATGGATCCCGTATCATCCCAAATCGGCGCGTGCAACACCATTGTTCGCGCACACGATGGGAAACTCTACGGCTTCAATACGGATGTTGGCGGCATTGTGAGGCCGCTCGAGAAGCGGCTTGCGTTGGCCGGGGCCAGGATCCTGGTGTTGGGAGCGGGGGGCGCGGCGCGGGCCGCGGTGTTCGGACTGGTAAGCAAGGGATCTGAGGTTCTCATCCTGAATCGCACTCCGCAAACGGCACAGAAGCTGGCGCGGGAAGCCAAAGCCAAAACCATTCGCCGGGAGCTGGTTGCCAAGACCAACTTCGATGTCATCGTGAACGCGACCGCGGTCGGCATGCACGGGGTTAAATCGTCACATATCCTGGAAGCGAAAGAAATCAACGCGCGCTTTGTCTTTGACCTGGTTTACAACCCGGTGGAGACGCCGCTGCTGCGCATGGCGAGGCAAAAGGGGATTTCCGTGATCACGGGAGTGGAGATGTTTGTGCAACAGGGTGCGCGACAGTTCGAGATCTGGACCGGCAAACGGGCTCCGGAAGAAGAGATGCTGCGGGTGGTTGTCCACGCCTTACGGCATAATGCGGAGACGACTGGTTAGCGTTTGGAAAAGACAGCACAGTACTGGATCGATCACCTCGCGCTGACTGCACACCCGGAGGGCGGCTATTACCGGGCCACGTATAAATCGAATTTGACCATCGCGCAGAGCGCCCTGCCGGATCGATTCCATGGAGACCGATCGGCATCGACGGCAATCTATTTTCTTCTGGCCGATAAGGATTTCTCAGCTTTGCATCGCATCGCGGCGGACGAGGTATGGCATTTTTATGCGGGAAACGCCTTGATCGTTAGCGTGATTGATACGGATGGAAACTATTCCGAGTTGCACCTGGGCGATCAGCCGGAAGCAGGGGAAGGCTTTCAAGGCGTGGTAAAGGCGGGCAGCTGGTTCGGCGCGCGGCTTAAGAAGACGGCCGGCTACGCGCTGGTTGGTTGCACCGTAGCACCCGGCTTCGAGTTTGCCGACTTTGCCCTGGGCAAGCGAGCGGAGCTGATCCGCACTTATCCAAAGCATCGGAAATTGATTGAAGAGCTGACCCGCGTCTAGTGTAGTGCGTCGGAAATAACCGCTCTCACGCACACTCTCGATCCGTCTCTTTCATGGAAAAGCAGCTTTCGCCTACCCCCACAAAATTGTCGCTGCGGTTCTCTTTCATGGAAAAGCAGCTTTCGCCTACCCACAAAGTTGTCGTCCCGACCGAAGCGTAGCGAAGTGGAGGGACCTGCAGTTCTCTTTCATGGAAAAACAGCTTTCGCCTACCCACAAAGTTGTCGTCCCGACC
>JBARKD010000619.1:0-6016 GCA_049800615.1 Acidobacteriaceae bacterium
CCAAACCCCATAACGCTCTGCGCCCAGATAATGGACCGTCAGTGGTACTGAGAGAAAGCTGATCAATATGTTGAGCGCCTTGCCAATGAAGGAGGACGACGCTGTAATGCCGGCACGACGATACCGTTCCATCCCACGGCTGGAGCTGGATTTGGTGAGCACTTTGAGCTTCTTGAGGCTGAGATAGCTCCTCAGGGCCGGGCGGCGGCTCGGGTCACCAGATTCTGAAAAATCGGACACGCAATTCCTCGGGATGATTTGCGGAAGCGATCACTTGGGGGGATGAACGCCTGTCATTGTGTTTCGGAACGTTGGAGGAGCGAGGCAGCTTGTTGTCTGCTGTTCTCTTGCTACCGACCCCTGAAGTATGGCTTCGGCCTCGTTCACTGTCAATTACTCCCTTTGGTCACATTGTAGCTTCCCAAAATTTCCGGGACGCCTGCGCGGAGGCTGTTTCATGCCTCTCGGTGCTCGATATAACCCATTTTGTTACATACGTTTATAAGGAGTAATTCAAGCCGCGATTTAGCCCTTGACATGGCTCGAGCGCATAGCTCGGAAGAGCCTGGCCCCTATATTTTCGGTTATCGGCGGCCCGACTGAAAGTCCGCCGGGAAACAAAGCCACGTTTCAAGGGGCAGGAGCAGCCAGTCTACATTTTGTAACGGCCCAAATCTTCGTCGTTCAAGCCCTCCAGCCAGCGCCGCAGCTCTTCAGGAGTGGTCTCCGCCAGGCTGGGGGCCAGCTTGGCAATCCGAATCACCTCTTCGCTGACGTAAATGGGGCAGTCTGATCTCAAGGCCAGGGCCAAAGCATCGGATGGCCGGGCATCCATGCTGACCACTTCCCCATCCTGCTCCATCCAGATGACCGCGTAGAATGTATCGTTCTTAAGCTCTGTCACCACAACTTTTTGCACTGCCGCATTCAAGCCATGGATGAGATTTTTAAGCAGATCATGGGTCATCGGGCGAGGAGTCGCCGACTTCTCTATCTCAAGCGCGATGGCATTGGCCTCGTACATGCCAACCCATATGGGCAAAACCGTGTCGCTCTTGACATCCTTAAGGATCACAATCGGCATATTGCTGGCCGGATCCATGACCAGACCGCGGATCTTCATTTCAACATCCATGGCCGACTCCATTGCGAAACGGCGCTGTTGCCACCGCCTCGCCGACAAGGCTGTTGGGAAAGCTTTGGGTAATCCGCACCTGGACGTAACTGCCAGGGGCGGGTCGGATGGGCTGCGTAGTGGTGAAGTTGACTGTCTTGTTTTGCGAACTGCGGCCGATCACCTGGCCACGCTGGCTGTTAAATCCCTCAACCGCTGCTTCCATTACTTCCCCTACGTGCTTGGCGTAGCGGGGCCTTTGGATCTCTCGTTGCAGGTCAAGCAGCCCCTGCAGGCGACGGCTTTTTTCTTCTTCCGGGATGCTGTCGGAGAGCGAAAGCGCAGGCGTGTTTGGGCGCGGTGAGAACTTGAACGCGAAGACGGCATCGTAGCCAACTTCGCTGAGAAGGCTCAGCGTCTCCTCGTAGTCCTTCTGCGTTTCTCCCGGAAAGCCGACGATGATGTCGGTGGTGATACTGATGGGGCGGCGGGCAGACTGGATCCAACTGATCCGCTCGAGGTATTGCTCGCGGCTGTACTCCCTCTGCATGGCGGCCAACACTCGGGTAGAACCGCTCTGCACGGGCAGATGAACGTGATCGCACAGGCTGGGAACCGTATCGATGGCGGCTACGATTTCCCGGGTGAAGTCGCGCGGGTGCGAAGTCGTGAAGCGCACGCGGCGAATGCCGCGGATTTCGCCGACCGCGGCCAGCAGTTCGGCAAAGCTGAGCTTGCCCTCGCGGTCACGGTAAGAATTTACGTTTTGCCCCAGTAGCTGAATTTCTGAATAGCCGGCATCTGCCAGCCTCTGGGCTTCCTTGAGGACCGAGGAGGAAGTCCGGCTGCGCTCCTTGCCCCGTGTATAAGGGACAACGCAGTAAGCGCAAAACTTGTCGCAGCCTTCAATGATGGTGAGGTACGCGCGGTGCTGATTGCTACGCGCGGTAAATTCGGTTTCGAATGTTTCTTCGGTTTGCCGGTCATCGAGTCCCGTGATGCGCGACTTCCCTGCCTCCAATTGGACCAGCATCTCAGGCAATTTTCGATAGGAAGCCGAACCGGAAACAATTGAAACGAAGGGAGCGCGCTCGAAGATTCGTTCCCCTTCCTGCTGCGCCACGCAGCCCAGCACGACAAACCGTTTGCCCGAGGCGTACAGCTTCTTGTAGTCATTCAGTCGATTGAAGACCTTCTGTTCGGCTTTGTCGCGGATGGAACAGGTGTTGTAGAGGATGAGGTCGGCCTCAGCTTCGCTTTCGACCTGGGCGTAGCCCTGGTGACGAAGCGTGCCGATGACTTTCTCCGAGTCATGCACGTTCATCTGGCAACCGAAAGTCTCAAGATAGAAGGTCTTTTGGGTCGCCATCGTAAGAGAAAGTATAACCCAGCTAGTACGGCACGAGACGTGCCCGGGCAGGTGCCGCGGCGCCCCCATGAGTGCAGATTTGGTGCGCTCAATAACTGCTAAACTTAATATGGGAACGATGTTGGAGGCAGAACCATGGCTGAGATGAACGGGAGTTACGCGACCGGATTACGGCTGAAGCTGGGCCTGGCAGAGATGCTTAAGGGCGGCGTGATCATGGACGTCATGAGCACCGAGCAGGCCATCATTGCAGAGCGGGCGGGAGCAACGGCGGTCATGGCGCTGGAAAGGGTGCCGGCGATGATCCGGGCTCAGGGCGGTGTCGCGCGCATGGCGAAGCCCAGCCTCATTAAAAAAATCATAGAGTCCGTATCGATTCCGGTCATGGCCAAGGCCCGTATCGGGCACACTGCGGAAGCTCAGATCCTGCAGCAGCTGGGAGTGGACTTCATCGACGAAAGCGAGGTGCTGACACCGGCGGATGAGGCGCACCACATCGACAAGCATGCCTTCACCACCCCGTTTGTGTGTGGCGCTCGCGATCTGGGTGAGGCGCTCCGCCGCATCGCCGAAGGCGCGGCCATGATTCGCACCAAGGGGGAAGCCGGTACCGGCGATGTGGTGCACGCCGTCAAGCACATGCGGCAAATCGTCAAGGAGATGAGAGGGATAACCGTGCTCCGCGACGAGGAATTGTATGCTGCCGCGAAAGAGCTGCGCGCCCCCTACGAGCTGGTGCGCCTGGTAGCGAAGAGCGGCAAGCTTCCGGTGCCGAACTTCTCTGCCGGGGGCATTGCCACACCGGCGGACGCAGCCCTGATGATGCAGTTAGGCGCCGAAGCGGTTTTTGTCGGTTCCGGCATCTTCATGAAAGAAAGCTCCACACCCTTGGACGTAGAGCTGGATGAGAAGACCGGCGCACCGCGGAATCCTGCGGAACGCGAGGAAGCGGAGTCGCGGGCGAAGGCCATCGTCATTGCGACCGCTCATTACAACGACCCCAAGATCCTGGCCGAGGTGAGTGAGCAGGTGACGGGGACGATGCACGGGCTGGCGGTAGCCGGTCTCGAAGAGAGTGAACTGCTGCAGACGCGCGGCTGGTAGGTGGAATGGGGCAAGAACGGCCGCGCATCGGTGTGCTCGCCATACAGGGAGATTTCGCAGCGCATGCTCAGGCGCTTGAGGAAGCCGGCGCCGACGCGGTCGAGGTGCGGAAGCCGGCGGAACTTGAAGACCTGGATGCCCTGATTCTTCCCGGCGGCGAGTCGACGACATTCCTGAAATTCCTGGAACGGGACGGGTTTCTCGAATCCCTCCAACACTTTTTAGCGGAGAAGCCGGCCTTTGGCACCTGCGCCGGCTCCATTCTGATGGCCCGTAATGTTTCCCACCCCGCACAGCCGAGCCTGGCCGTCATGGATATCAGCGTGGAACGGAACGCGTACGGCCGGCAAATTGACAGTGCCATTCAGACGGGTGAAACCAGGCTTCCCGGCGGCCCGCTGGAGATGGTTTATATCCGCGCCCCGCGCATAGCGGCGGTGGGCCCGCAGGTCGAAGTGATCGCTGAAAGGGACGGGTTTCCCGTATTGGTTCGCCAGGGTAACTTCTTAGCTGCCACTTTCCATCCTGAACTTTCCGCTGACCGCCGGGTCCATAAGCTGTTCGTCGACATGGTGCGTAATCAGCGCCACTCGCGACTTAAACCATAGGTATTCCGTCCAATTAATCGTCGGGTTGAGAGCAAATTCATCCCGGCCGCATCCAAATGCAATAAGAGTTCACCACCGCGAACTGGATTTCAATTTGCAGTGGGAGGCGGAGGCGAAAGAGGAGTAATCTTCCAAGTGTCGGAGTTGCTGCATGCCCGCTACATTCACCCGCACCCCTGTTGATACTGAGCGCAAAGACCCTGGATTCGGCGGGAAGCCGCCGGTCGCCCGGCGGCCGACGGGTGGTGGCGGCGACGGCGAGAATTGGGATAACCGGCCGCCTGGCCGGCGTGGGCCGAGGGACCTGCTGGGCCGCTACCGTATGGTCCTATTTTTTGCCTTGGCCAGCGACCTGATGTTCTTTATCGCCCTGGTCAGCGCGTTTTTTGCCCGCCAGAACAGCGGCCACTTCAATGCCACCAACAACTGGGTGAATGATTGGCATCCGGTTGCCATTCCTCCTATCCTCTGGATCAATACCGCCTTGATTTTGCTGAGCAGTCTGACTATGGAGCTCGGCCGGCGCCACTTTTTTCAGGAGATTGATGTGATGGAAGAATGGCTGGGGCTGGGGCGCCCGACGATCCGGCGTGCCGCACCTTGGCTTGCGGCGACGGTTGCCCTGGGATCGCTTTTCCTCGCCGGCCAGTGGGTGGCCTGGCAGCAGTTGGTGGATCAGGGGGTATTCTTTGCCTCCAATCCCAGCAGTCACTTCTTTTACCTGATTACCGGAACCCATGGCTTGCACTTGCTGCTTGGCTTGGGCGCCCTTGCGGGCGCCATGTTGGGTCTGGTTTTTTTGCGCCGGATCGAATTGCGGCAGGTGGTGGTGGACTGTACCGCCTGGTACTGGCACACCATGGGAGTTTTCTGGATTTTTCTTTTCGCCCTGCTGGTCTTCTGCCAATAGAGCCTCATCATGGCGACGAGTGTGTGGCCATCTCTTCCGTGGGCCGACTGGCACGACACGGCGGACACGCTGCACATGTGGACGCAGATTGTCGGCAAAACGCGTCTCGCGCTTAGTCCGCTCCAAGCCCACTGGTGGAACGTTCCCTTATACGTCAGCGCCCGCGGGCTGAATACGTCCGCCATGCCGTATGGATCGGAATTTCTTGAAATCGCTTTTGACTTCGTTAGCCATGAACTCAAGTTCAGCATGAGCACGGGCGCAAGCCTGTCCACGCCGTTACGCGCTCAGTCTGTTGCCAGTTTCTATCTCGAGTACCAGCTGAGCCTGGCGGCGCTGGGGGTGAGCGTAAGCATCCACCCGACGCCGGTGGAAGTGCCGAATCCCATTCCTTTTGTCCAGGACACCCAGCACGCCTCTTATGACCCGGAGGCGGCGCACCGGTTCTGGCGGGTATTGATGCATGCTGACGGAGTCTTTCAGCGGTTTTCTTCCCGCTTCCTGGGTAAGGTGAGTCCGGTGCATTTTTTCTGGGGAAGCTTCGATCTTGCAGTAACGCGCTTTTCGGGCAGACCGGCGCCGCCGCGGGAAGGCGCCGACAAGGTTACCCGCGAAGCCTACTCCCATGAGGTGATCAGCGCAGGTTTCTGGCCCGGCAACGGCGGCTTTGGCCAGGCGGCTTTTTACGCGTACGTTGCTCCCGCGCCGAAGGGCCTGGAGAGCGCCAGTATTCAGCCCTCCCGAGCCGGCTACAACACTTCCCTTTCCGAGTTCCTTTATCTTTACGAGGATTTGCGTCAGGAACCGTCGCCGGATACTGCGCTCATGGCTTTCCTGGAAAGCACCTATGAAGCCGGAGCTACGCTCGCGCACTGGGATCGTAGCTTACTGGAGCGGCGCTGAGCGGTTTG
>JBARKD010000620.1:0-23586 GCA_049800615.1 Acidobacteriaceae bacterium
AAACTGCAGATTCCTCGGCTTCGCTCGGAATGACAATTTCCATATCTAGCGACTACCGCCAAAGGTATTGCAGGCGGTCACTTGGCCTGTTGTATAGCCGCGGTTGAACCAGGACATCCGCTGTTCCGAGGATCCGTGGGTAAACGAGTCCGGCGTTACGTACCCGCGGGACATCTTTTGCAAACGGTCATCGCCTACAGCCGCGGCGGCTTGCAGGCCTGCCTTGATATCCGCCTGGTCGGTAACTTGCCGGTCCGTGGTCGAGTGGGCCCAGACCCCGGCGAAGCAGTCTGCCTGCAACTCCATCGCCACCGACAGCTGATTGCGAGCTCCAGGATTCTGTTGCTGCAAGCCGCGCACCTTCCGTTCGATCCCAATCACGTTCTGCACGTGATGCCCAATCTCGTGCGCAATGACGTATGCCTGGGCGAACTCTCCCGAGGCCCCAAACTTTCGCAGCTCATCCCAGAACCCTAAATCCAGGTATACCTTCTGATCGGCCGGACAATAGAAAGGGCCGGTGGCCGATTGCGCCGCGCCACAGCCCGACCGCGTGTAGTCGCGGAATAGGACCAGCTTAGCTCTCGGGTAACGAATGTTCTCCCGCGCCAGGATTCGCGTCCACGTATCCTGGGCGTCCCCCAGCACAAAAGAGGCTAGCTGGGCAGAGCGGTCCTCCTCAGGTGAAACAGCCCTCGGCGCAGTATGCTGCACCTGAGAGCTCCCGCCTCCGGAAAAGTAGGCCCCGATGTAGTTGCGCCCCGTGACAAGGCTAATCACTAGAAGGATGAGGAAGCCGACAATGCCCAGGCCCCCGCCGCCGAAGCCCCCTCCCGACGAGCCTCGCCGATCCTCGACGTCACCGCTCAGACCACCAGGTGTCCAGCGCATAAAAGTGCTTCGAGTTTAGTACGGCGGGGTCAGGCTACGCGTGAAAAATGGGCGGAATCGGAAGGGCTGCTTTCGAATAGCAGTAAACGTTCCTCGAAAATGCTCCGAAGGGCTTCGGTTGACCGCTTCCGGGCTAGGTCAGGAGCACAGTTGGTCATCGATCCGGACAAGTTTGAAACGCAGAATTGCGTATCCCATCCCTCGCAAGGAACGCGAAGGACTTAGCTGCGCATTCGAAAACCAGGTTTACATAAAGGCGAGTGCGATTCCCAGAAGCAAGGCAAGCAAATGAAAGCCGTAATTGCGAATGACCTGAGTTGTCGTTGCGTCCGAGAACCCCTTCTCCTCTGAGGCGGGCGAGGGTACTGCGTGAGGGGAGACCATCGAAACCTCTTTCCGTTGCCAAGATTATCGACGCAATCGGCAGGAAAGGATCAGTCTTCCGTCTACATCTTTTGTGCAGGCTAGGGCTGGGATGCTGAGGAAAAAACAACGTAATTCCGGTTGATGTAAAGCCGGTAACGGTTGGGCGCGTTGTCCGCCAATATCTGCAGGGGCGTCGGCCGTTTTAGTTCGCTGTCATGCGTGCCGTTCACCGTCATCAAATCGTGGGCGCCCAGATCCATCACCAGGAATTTGCTTCCCTCTACAAAGCCAACCCCGTAAGCTCCCGGTCGCAGCGTCTGACCGTTGATCTCAAGGGTGACCTCAGTGATGAAATAGCCCTGATATTTCTGCTGAACCGCAGTGGAATACCCGGAAGTGTCAACCAGGGCGCACAGCACCAGCATGCCGTCAGCCAGCTTCACTCCCCCCGAATTGCGCGCCTGGACACTGGCCGTTTGGCCACGGAAGAAAACCGTTGCCGGCATAAGATTGGTCATGTCTTGCGGCTTGAGAATGGTGGCGCCAGATTCTGCCCCCGCGATCTCTCGCGGATAGCAAACTGTGGCCGCCAGGGTGAACATAAGCAGAATGAGGTGAGACTTCCGGGCTAGCAAGGCTTCTCCCTTCCAATGCGGCATCGACCAAAGAATCGACCAAAGTTCTCGGGCGTTGGCCTGAGACGAGCTTTGACACGATGAATGTACCATCCCATCCTTTGGATCCGATCCGGTCCCGGCCGGCATCCAACAGCTTCTCGATCTTGTAGGCTCGGCTAGCCCGTGTGCTGTTTTTCAGGGGTTAGGACTATCATCGGTATTTTGCATCAGCAGAACTCATCACCTTCCCGTCCGCGCGGGATTCTCGGGGACTCGTGAACGAAAGCAAAAAGAATACCTACTCTCCTATTGAGAGCTACGCCGTCATCGGCGACTGCGAAACGGCGGCCCTCGTGGGCCTCGACGGCTCAATCGATTGGCTGTGCTGGCCCGATTTCTCCTCCGCTGCCTGTTTTGCCCGGCTTTTGGGGAATGAGGAGAACGGGCGCTGGTTGATCGCTCCCGCGGCCGAAGTGCAGAAGACCACCCGCAAATACCGTGACCACACTCTCATTCTCGAGACCACCTTCGAAAATGCCGACTTCGCCGTGACGCTGGTGGACTTCATGCCCATTCGCGGCACCAACTCCGACGTCGTGCGCATTCTGAAGGGAATTCGCGGTACGGCCCCCATGAAGATGGAGATGTCCCTCCGCTTCAACTACGGCTCGATGATCCCCTGGGTAACCCGCGTCGACGACGCAATCCACGCCATTGCCGGACCGGATCTGGTGGTGCTTCGCACCGCTGCCCCGCTCACGGGCCAGGGCCTTAGTACGGTAAGTGAATTCACCGTGAATGCCGGGGAGAGCGTTCATTTCGTGATGACTTATGGCCCCTCTCATCTGCGCGTACCGCACCCTATCGACGTACCCAAGGCTCTTTACGAGACCCAGGCGTTTTGGGAGAAGTGGGTGGCGCAAAGTACGTACCGCGGGGAATATCAGGACGCGCTGGAGCGCTCGCTCATCACTCTCAAGGCTCTCACTTATCGTCCGACGGGAGGCATTGTTGCTGCCGTGACCACCTCACTGCCTGAGCAGTTGGGCGGGCCTAGAAATTGGGACTATCGTTATTGCTGGCTGCGCGACGCGACCTTTACTCTCCAGGCCTTGATGGATAGCGGCTATTTCGAGGAAGCGAAATCCTGGCAGCGCTGGCTGTTGCGCGCCATCGCCGGAAGTCCTGACCAGGCTCAGATCATGTACGGCATCGCCGGCCATCGCTATCTGCCCGAGAGGGAGTTAACCTGGCTTTCCGGGTATGAAAATTCCCAGCCCGTGCGCATTGGCAACGCCGCGTCCGATCAACTGCAACTCGATATCTACGGGGAAGTGATGTACGCCTTCCATCACGCGCTCACTCGCATGGGCAAAGATGGCGAGCTGTCGTTTTCCATGCTGAAGGCGATGTTGGAGCATTTGGAAACCATCTGGCAGCAGCCGGACGAGGGTATCTGGGAAACCCGCGGCGGCCCGCAACACTTTACCTACTCCAAACTCATGGCCTGGGTCGCTTTCGACCGGGGCATCAAGGCAGCCGCCATGCTTCACGCCAATGCTCCGGTCGAGAGGTGGCAGAAGGTTCGTGCAAAAATTCACGATGAGATTTGCAGCCAGGCCTACGACGAGAAGCTGGGCGCCTTCGTGCAAAGCTACGGCTCCGAGCATCTCGATGCCTCTTTGCTGCTGATGCCCATGACCGGTTTTCTTCCTCCGGAAGACCCCCGCGTGCAGAGCACCCTGAAAGCGATCGAGAAGGGCTTGATGTCCGGCGGCCTGGTTTTACGCTATGACACAGGAAGAGTTGCCGACGGCCTGCCTCCTGGAGAAGGCGTCTTTCTCGCATGCAGCTTCTGGATGGTCGGCGCCCTGAAGCTGCAGGGACGTGATGACGACGCCAGGAATCTCTTCAAACGGGTCCTGTCGCTGGCCAACGACGTTGGCCTGCTCTCCGAGGAATATGACACCCGTGTGAAACGCCTGGTGGGGAACTTTCCCCAGGCGCTCTCGCACATCGCGCTCATCAATGCCGCGGTTGCTTTGGGCAAACCCGGAAAGGATTAGCTGGGTCACCCAGGTTGATCAGGGCACGTCACCGTGCTGTAACGGCTGCGATTGGCGCGGGGTTGGTGCAATTTCGCCCTCCTTCCGCTGCATCTAACGGGAAATACCGCAGTTTTCATTCGCAACCGCTGGGAGAGATGGCATGCACTTGTTTGAGGTCTGGGCTCCGCGCGCCCGCACCCTGGAAGTCAAAATTAAAGACAAGCAATACCCCCTTACACAGACAAAAAAGGGCTGGTGGGCGGCCGAGGTCCAGGAGTCCGGCTCCGGTACCGACTACGCGTATGTGATTGATGGGCAAGAGCCAGCTATCCCGGATCCACGTACCCAGTGGCAACCGAACGGTGTGAACGGCCCCTCTCGCGTGGTCGACCATGCCCGGTTCTCCTGGACCGACAGCGGATGGCAGGCGCCCCCGCTCTCCAGCGGTCTCATTTATGAATTGCATCTGGGTACATTTACGCCGGAAGGAACCCTGAAAGCGGCGGAGTCCCACCTCGACTATTTGACGGATCTGGGTGTGACCCACGTCGAGCTGATGCCGATTGCCAATTTTCCCGGCAAGCGGGGATGGGGATACGACGGTGTAGATTTGTACGCCATCTACAGCGCCTACGGCCAGCCGGACGACCTGAAACACTTCGTTGACGCGGCTCACCAGAAAGGCCTCGCCGTAGTACTGGATGTGGTCTATAACCACCTGGGCCCGGTGGGCAACTACCTGGACAAGTTCGGGCCCTATTTCACCGCCAGCCACTCCACCCCCTGGGGCGGGGCGGTCAATTTTGAGGAGGCGGGTTCAACCGAAGTTCGCCGATACCTGATCGACAATGCCCTCATGTGGTTCCGCGACTACCACATGGACGGACTGCGCCTGGACGCTGTCCACGCTTTCAATGACCGCTCCGCCATTCATTTCCTGGAGCAGCTTACGTACGAAGTCAAGCGGCTGGAAGCAGCCCTGGGGAAGCACTTCTACCTGATCGCGGAGAGCGACCTGAACGATCCCAGGATCGTCAAGGCAGAGGAGGCAGGCGGATACGGTTTGGATGCCCAATGGAGCGATGACTTCCACCACGCCCTGTTTGCGGTCATTTCCGGCGAGAGAGAGGGCTACTATGCGGATTTCGGTACGCTTGCGCAGTTGGCCAAAACCCTGCGTTGCGTCTTTGTCTACGACGGCATCTATTCCCACTACCGCAAGCGGAACCACGGCCGCCAGGTGGTTGGACTCTCGGGGCATCGTTTTATCGGCTTTGTGCAAAATCACGACCAGGTCGGCAATCGCGCCCGGGGCGAACGCCTGAGCCACGAAGCCAGCCTGGGCCGGGCAAAGATTGCCGCTGCCCTGGTGCTAACCTCCCCTTTTATCCCCATGCTGTTTCAAGGGGAGGAATTTGCTGCTTCCTCCCCCTTCCAGTACTTCACCGATTTTGACGATCCGGAACTTGGGCGCATGATTTCGGAGGGCCGCAAAAAGGAATTCGAGGCTTTCGGCTGGGCGCCGGATCAAATTCCGGATCCTCAGGATGAAAGTACTTTTCAGCAATCCAAGTTGAACTGGGACGAATTGGGCAGAGAGCCGCATGCAACACTGTTGCGGTGGCACAAGGACCTGATCGAATTACGTCGCAGCCGCAGCGAGCTGACCGATGGAGACCTTAATGCCGTCCATGTGCTGTTCGATGAGAAAGCGCAGTGGCTGCTACTGGAACGGAGGAGCTTGCGGGTCGCCTGTAATTTGGGGCAAGCGCCGGTGCAGGTCGAGGTGGGTAGCGGCGGGCAAGTACTCCTGGCCTCCGACGACTCCATTCTGCTTCATGGCGTGAACCTGACCCTGGGCCCGGACAGCGTGGCAATCGTATCCGTGAAGTGAAATGCGACGGCCGGTTAACGAGGGAGTGGACTGGACTGGCTGTGCGCTCCGCTCGGGAGGGCAATTTTGTCCGGAAGAGGAAAATCCTCCCCTCGGTGGCTGAAGCCCCGCCCCTTCAAGCCAAAGAATCACGGCGGCGCTTGGGTCCCCGGACTGCCCAATTTGCTATAGTCTCAGAGCGGTAATCAGAAAATCATTCAGTGGAACTGAGGGGGCCTGTGGGTGGTCGACGCACTTTGCTCGTTTGCATCGCTGCGAGCCTGTCGCTCACGGTGTGGGGGCAAAGCGCGGCCTGGCAACCAAATCTTACCCGCCAGCAGACTTACACCACTCATCGGGTTTCGAGCGCCGATCCCTCGGGAGCCAATGTTGATAGCCGCAAAGTTGCTCCGGGTGAAACCCTCACCGTCTTCGACGTAGACGGTCCTGGTCTCATCTCCCACATCTGGTTCACCATCGCCAGCTCCGAACCCTATCATCTCAAGCGCATTGTGTTACGGATTTACTGGGATGAGGAGTCAACGCCGAGTGTCGAGGCTCCCATCGGCGACTTTTTCGGTCTCGGTCTTGGCTACTACTACCCCTGGCAGTCTGAGATGCTCTCGGTGGGTAGCGTCAAGGATCTCAACTGCTTCTTCCCCATGCCGTTCGAACGTCACGCCCGCATTACCATTACCAACGAGGGGCAGCAGCTCATCAAAGCGCTGTACTACAACATCGATTACCGAACCGACGAAACCACTCTCGCCCCCGGCACGCTGTATTTTCACGCCCAGTATCGCCAGGCACAGCCCAACCGCGGCTGGACAAACAAGTGGACAAAGAATTCGGAAGCGTTGGTGAACAAAAAGGCTAACCTCACCGGGCAGGACAACTACGTGTGGCTGGATGCCAGGGGTACCGGGCAATATGCCGGTGTCACCATGTCAGTGTTGCAAAACCAGGACGACTGGTGGGGCGAGGGTGACGATATGTTCTTTGTAGATGGGGCGAAGAAACCATCGATCGCCGGTACCGGCGCGGAAGACTATTTTCTTGGCGCCTGGGGATTTAAGGATCATCCATTTTCTTACCAGACGTACGGCGCGCCTATCGTCGGCAAGGCGAGAGCCGGATCGAGATCGAGCGTATACCGCTTCCATCTTGACTCACCCATCGTCTTTAAGTCTTCGTTTACGGCGACGATTGAGCATGGCAATGCAAATCATCGCTCTGACAATTACTATTCAGTTGCTTACTGGTACCAGACGGAGCCTCATGCCGCGTTTCCGGCCTTGCCATCGGTAGAACAGCGTGTTCCCATGCTCGAGCACGTGGGAGGTCCGGGAAGCACGGAGTCCGCACCCACGCCTCGCGCCACCAGGTCGGCTGTTGCGCCAGCCAGCCAGTCCGCTCAGCCTGCAACGAGGAAACGTAAGAAGTAGCTCATTGTCACAGGGGAAGTGACAGATCAAAGCACCACCGACAACCCCAGCACGAGAACCAGGGCGATGACGGAAATCAGAGTCTCGCTGATCGACCAGGTTTTCATAGTGTCGGCCACGCTCATGTTGAAATACTCTTTTACCAGCCAGAAGCCGCCGTCGTTAACATGGGAAAAAATCACCGATCCGGCTCCGGTGGCAATCGCCAGAAGCTCCGGCCGCACGCCTGGGCTTTGCGCGAGAATGGGGGCAATGATGCCCGCGGCCGTGGCCAGCGCAACCGTGGCCGATCCCGTGGCTAAGCGGATCAGCGCCGCGACCAGATATCCCATCAGCAACAAGGACACGTGGGCGTGCAGGGCGACCGCGACAATGGCGTGGGAGACGCCGCTGTCCTGAAGGATGCGGCCAAATCCTCCGCCCGCGCCGATCACCAGGGTGATCCCGGCCGTGGGCGCCAGCGATTCGTTGCAAAATTTCAAAATCATGTTCCGGTGGAAGCCCCGCATTGTGCCGAGGGTGACAAAGCTCACGAGCACCGCCACCAGCAGCGCCATGTCGGCGCTTCCGATCAATAGCAGAATGCGGTTCGCCAGGCTGCCCTTCGAAGTCAGGAATCCCGCCCAGCTGCCTAATAACATAAGTAACACCGGCAGCAGGATGGTGGTCAGGGAGACCAGGAAACCCGGTAACGCGCGATTTTCATCATGCTCGGCGAACTCCTCCGCCATCGGATTGTGCGCGTCGAGCACAATTCTCGGCGCGATCAGCCGGGCATACAGGGGACCGGCGATGATGGCGCTGGGGATGCCGACCAACAACGCATACATAATTGTTCGGCCCACGTCTGCATGAAAAATTGTGACCGCCAGCATGGCTGCCGGATGCGGCGGTACCAGCCCGTGCACAACAGAAAGCCCGGCTATCATCGGCAGGCCGACCATGATGAGCGAATGACGGCTGCGCCGGGCGACCGTAAAGGCAATCGGCACCAGCAGAACAAACCCGACCTCAAAGAATACGGGCAGGCCGACAATCAATCCTGCGCACATCATCGACCAGGGAATGTTCTTCTCCCCAAAAAATTGAATCAGAGTTTGCGCTATGCGCTCCGAGGCGCCGGACTCCGCCATCATTTTGCCCAGCATGGTGCCCAGGCCGACAATGATCGCGATGTGCCCCAGGGTATTGCCTGTGCCTGTCTCGAAGGAGGAGACGATACTCGAAAGCGGCATCCCTGCCGCCGCCGCCAGGACTAGCGACACCACCATCAGCGAGAGAAAAGGGTTCAGCTTGCCGACTACAATGAGCAGGATCAGCCCAATCACGGCACTGGCCGCGGCAAATAGAAGGTAGATCCCGTGGCTGTCGAGTATAGGCGCCGCGCTCATGCGGTCCGCGCCAGAAAACGTCCACCTGTTTGTCCGGTGGCGTCGCCGCTTTGGTACGACAGCACCCCGTTGACCCATACGGCCACAATTCCTTCCGCGGGGCTGATCGGCTTGCTGAAGGTCGCGGTGTCTCGGATGGTTGCCGGATCGAATAGCACCAGGTCGGCGGCCCCGCCTTGGCGGATGCCTCCGCGCTGCTTCAGTCCGAAGCGCTGCGCCGGTAAACCGGTCATCTTACGCACCGCCTCTGCCAGCGGGAAAAGGCCCTCCTCCCGGCAGTAATGCCCAAGCACACGGGGGAAAGTTCCCCACAATCGGGGATGAGGCCGGGGGTCGTTCGGCAGCCCATCGGAGCCGATCATGGTTGCCGGATGTTGCAGGATACGGCGCACATCGGCTTCCGACATGCAGTGGTAAATCGCGCCCGCGGGCTGCAGGCGCGCTCCCGCTTCTTTCTGGTCGACGCCCCAGCCGCGGGCAATCTCGTCCAGGGTTCGACCGCCCATTTCAGGATGCGGCTGCGACCAGGTGACGACGATCCGCACCCGCTCGTCGATCTGGCCAAGATCCAGTGTGCTTGAGGAGGCCGAGTACGGATAGCAGTCACATTGCACGGGCTGCCCGGCACGCGCTGCATCCAATGCCCGAAGGACCTCTCCGCTTCGGCCCCAGTTGGCAATTCCCGCACACTTCAAGTGCGAGATGACAACCGGAACTCGGGCCATGCGGGCAATGTCGAATGCTTCGTTCATGGCCCCCAGGATCTCTTCTCCTTCCGTCCGCATGTGGGTGGTATAAATCCCTCCCGCTGCGGCCAGGGGTTCCGCCAGGGCCAGAACTTCTTCTTGCGGGGCCGAGCGCGCGTTGGCATAGGCAAGACCGGTGCTCAAGCCCAGCGCGCCGTGCTCCAGTGCCTCCTCCAACTGCGTCTGCATAGCCCTGATTTCGCCCGCGGTAGCGGACCGGTCCAGCCTATCCATATGGTTGCTGCGCAGCGCCGTATGTCCTGCCAGTGCGGCCACATTGACGGATGGCTTGGCCGCATTCACGGCAGCCACATAGGAGTCAAATGTGGGATAACGGAAAGCGTCCGCGTCGCCCAAAAGATTCATGGGATCGGGCGGGAGGCCCGTCAGTCGGACCGGGGCGGCACTGATCCCGCAGTTGCCCGCGATGACCGTAGTGACGCCCTGAGACAGCTTGGCCAGCATCTGTGGATCGCGAATGACGTTCGTATCGTCATGTGTGTGCACATCGATAAAGCCGGGGGAGAGAACCCGTCCTTCTCCATTTACGGTCTTCTGCGCCGAATACCCGGAAAGATCTCCAACCTCACAGATGACCCCACCCTCGATGGCCACGTCGGCCATTTGAGGCTCGGCTCCACTCCCGTCAACCACGCGGACATTGCGGATTAGCGTTTCACAAGCAGGCATTAGGGCATGGTAAATGCCTTTGCCGGCAGGCAGAGATTTT
Organism: Acidobacteriaceae bacterium; assembly: GCA_049800615.1. Lineage (GTDB taxonomy): Bacteria > Acidobacteriota > Terriglobia > Terriglobales > Acidobacteriaceae > PALSA-350. The sequence goes on from JBARKD010000620.1 coordinate 10,108, forward strand.
TCCGCCCTACATGCTCGCTTTTACGTGCAAGAACCGCGAAGAAAAGTAAAAATGACTGTTCCGCGAGAGCCGGCGGTTTGGACAATTCAGTCTAGGGACCGGAAATTGTACCCCCAGCGGCTGAAGCCGGTCTTCTGTTCGATTTTGACGGCGGGGCTGAAGCCCCGCCCCTTCAAGCCAAAAAGTCACAGGCTCTCGGGAGAGCGGAAAAGAGCCGGCCATGCTGTCGCAGGGCAAACCGCGAAATGAAAATGCACTAGACTGGTCAGACTCGTTCTTTTTGGGAGAATGCAAATGTCCGACGCGGATTTGAAAGCAGAACTCGATAGGCTGCGCGCAGAAAACGATCAGCTCAAAAACAAAGGTGTGCGTGGTTTAAGTTTGAAGGTAAGTGAAAAAGGCGCCGTTTCGCTCTACGGCATTGGCCGCTTTCCCGTGACGCTTTACAAAGAACAATGGGCCAAGGTGCTTGGCATGAAGGATGAGATCGAGAAGTTCATGCACGACAATGCTCACCTGCTGAAAACCAAAGAGTGAGTTGGCGTGCCGGCTCGCGCCCGGTCTTCCCCAGACGCCGTACCTTGCTGAATGCTGCGCTCGAAAATGAGCCGATTGTAACTTTCCCAATCGCGCTTCCAGGCTATACCATGCGAAGGGCTCCATGCCTGCTGATCTTGCCTGCCGCTCTCAAGGGGAAGGGATGCGAACCAGCCTATCGGTAACCGTATCGGTTGCTATTGCATTGCTGCTGTCATCGTGCAGCAAACGCACCGCGTTTCAGGCCGGCGTACCGGGCGAGCCTCACGATCCCGATTTGGCCGTGCCCGCGGGAGGGTACCACGGCAACCACTTTCGCGGCCCGGTCTACATTCCTCGCGTATCTCCTATCGCTGACGGAACCACCACGTACAGCGTGACCTATCAGGATGGCGTCACAGTGCTCAGCAAGGAAGAGACGAGACGCCACCTGCTCGGCATCCAACGGGACGGCACATATATTTTTGACGCTTCGGCTGCGCAGATCGCAGATCTGCAACCAGGATCGGTACTTTTGCTCTCCGGGCTTGCGCTATGCACCGTCGATTCTGTTGAGAAGAGCGGCGACCGGTATCTGCTGAAGACAGCTCCCGCCAAAATCACCGATGCCATCCGGCAGGGCCGGCTGGAGGGCGTCTACAAGATTGATTTCGCTAGGATGAAGGGGCGGGGTGTGGCTGATTTCGACGTGAATTTCGGCGGCTACAACTACCACGTAAGGTTCACGCCGGGCGACGACCGAATCCGGGTTCAGGCGAGCATCAAGTTTGCCGGCAATCAGGGTGCGCTGGCTTACGAAGGAGTGGGTTACCTCAGCAACTTTGTTTCCCGCCTCCGCATGGAGATCAACGATGGCCAGGTGGAAAAGCTCAGCTTCGCGAACTCCGCTCTAGGCGGCCAGGTGGAGCTGAAATGGTTTGCTGTCGCCAACAGCGCCATGAAGACGGGATCGGTGGCCGAGATTACCTCCTGGCCGGCCGAACTGCTCAAGAGTGCGGCCCTCTCCCGGGCTGCTTATCATGTGCCGATCCTTATCGGGCCTGTGCCTTTCGATCTCAGGATCTCATTGGGCTTCAGCTTCATCCCCGCTTTTACATCAAAAAACAGCCTTGTGGAGGGCAGCAAGCTGATCACGTACAGCGGCAGCGGAGGTTTCATCCTTGCTGACGGTGCGACTAGACCGACAGGATCTCTCGACGTTCACGCCGATGTGAACGAGCGGGACTCGCAAGTGATCGCCGCCGGCCCTGTGGGCTTCACTGCGGCGACGGAGGCGCCCAGGATCGACCTGGCACTTGGTTGGCCGCCGAATCCCTTGCCCGTTGCGGGTTATCTCAACTTCGTCACATCCTACGGAATTGTCACCAATGGAATGGCCAGCCAAACACCGTGTCAGACCAACATTATGGCCTTCAGTGCAAATGCCGGCCCGGCTTATACCTCCCCCGACACTTTTGCTAAGTGGCTGCCGATGGGTGGCTCGCCCGTCCCGTTGTGGCAGAAAACGTACAAATCCGGGGGCGCTACCGGCAAAATGTGCCCAGCTGAGTTAGGCCGCTAAGTTAGACCGCCAAGTTAGGCCGATGACAGCCTGGCGCTGTCAGGCCGGAGGCGCACCGATGTCTTCATTCCAGATATCCGGATATTCGCGTATGTAGGTTTGCATCAAGCTCACGCACTCTTCGGAGTCGAGATCGATAACCTTGACTCCGGCCGCGCGCAGCCAATCGATTCCACCGCTGAACGTCCTGCTCTCCCCGACCACAAGTGTGCGGATCCCGAATTGACGGACCAGCCCGCTGCAGTACCAGCAAGGCGCGAGCGTGGTAACCATCACCGTATCCCGGTAGGAGCGCATGCGTCCTGCACGCCGGAACGCATCAGTTTCCGCGTGCACGGACGGATCGTCCTGCTGCACTCTCCGATTGTGTCCGGAGCTGAGCAGCCGGCCTTGGCTATCGAACATTGCAGCGCCAATAGGAAGGCCGCCTTCGCTCAAGCCCGACCGCGCTTCGCGGATCGCAACTTGCAGCATGGCGGCCCAATCCGGTTCTCCGCTCATCCCTCACCTCACAGGTGAGGATAACGCACGAGGAACGACAGCTTTTGAGAACGTCACTTTACCTGTTGGCTACGTAGTCCGCTGCGTCGGAGGCCGCATCCTTCGCCTTTCCCACTGCCTGGCGAACTCCGCCTTTTACCTGTTCCGCTTGCCCTTCCGTCTTCAGCCGATCGTTATCGGTTGCATTGCCGGCAGCTTCCTTTAACTGGCCGCTGAGCTTTTCCGCGCCACCCTGTACCGTTTCTTTGTTCATATCTCACCTCCACTACTGAGGTGCACCCCGCGGGCAAGATGTTGCTTTAGCAACAGGGCAGCGCAGGCCGGCATCCTATCGCGTGCTCAGTGATGTTTCCGGCAGGTGGGCAACAGAAAGGATTTTCGATGACGCGATACAACCAATGGAAGGCAGTGCTCCTGTGCGGAGCCGCGCTTTTCCTCCCAGGCTGCAACAAGCAGGACAACTCCAAGGCCAATTTTCAATCGGCACTCAATGACTATTACAAAGCTCACCCGGTTTGTATTTGGCAGGATGCCAAGAAAATGCCGGTGCAAGCCGCGACCTCCGACGACGCCAAGACCCAGGGTTATGACGCCCTCACCGACGCCGGCCTTCTTGCCCGCACCACCGCCGAGAAAAAGGTGTTCATCGTCGCTTCCAAGCAGGTAAACAATTACGATTTGTCGGATCAGGGGCGCTCCGCGTGGACGGCGGAAGCAACCCAGCCGGGGTATGGTAATTTTTGCTACGGTCATCGTGCCGTCGACTCCATCGACAGCTTCACCACGGGAGTTAACGCTTCCGGATTGAAGACGGCGCAGGTGAGTTATCACTACAGCCTGGCCGACGTGCCTGCGTGGGCAAAGTCTCAGGAAGTGCAGGCAGCCTTCTCTTCCGTTGGCTCTACACTGGCCCACAGCCAACCGGGTCAGGATACCCTGGTGATGAATGGCGACAACTGGCAGGTGAGCAGGCAAGCGCCCGCGGGTCCCGGGCTCTAGAACTTGTCTCATATAGGGGTCTGCGGCTTCTGGTTGGACCCTGAGCCCCGCGGCTGCTGAGACAAGGGCTAAACAAAAAAGGTGAGCGCCGGCGGCGCTCACCTTCAGGCACGAAGCAGGATTATTGTTGCGCAACCTCCAGCGCAAACAACAACAGCGATCGCGCCGTCACGCCGTACGAATCTCCGATCTTGAAGATCCCCTTCTCGCTGTTATCCGTAATATTGGTGTCGATCAGCAACGACCACGTATCCCCGCCAGGGCACTCAGGCAAGGTGAATTCAACCAGGTCGTGATGGTCGTTGATCACAATCAAAAGCGTCGCCAGCTTGCCTCTCTGCCGGATTCCTGTGCACTGCGCGCGGCCATCCAGCAGCATGCCGAAGCAGCGCATGTTGGTGTCGCCCCATTGCTCCAGCTCCATCTCCGACCCGTTGGCGTTAATCCAGGTCACATCCTTGACCCCCAACTCCTCGTTATACTGGCCGGTCAGAAACAGGTTGCGGCGCAGGATCGGATATTTGTGGCGCATGCGAGTAAGCCTGCGCGTGAACTCGACCAGTTGCTGGCCCTTCTCGTGCAATTCCCAATTGAGCCAGCTGATCTCGTTGTCCTGGCAATAGGCATTGTTATTGCCCTGCTGGGTGCGGCCAAACTCGTCACCGGCGACCATCATGGGCGTGCCCTGGGCCAGCAAGAGTGTGCCCAGCATATTACGTATCATGCGCTTGCGCAGCGCAATGATCTCCTCATCCTCCGTAGGCCCTTCTGCCCCGCAGTTCCAGGAGTTATTGTTGTCGCTGCCGTCTCGGTTATCTTCACCATTGGCTTCGTTGTGCTTGCCGTTGTAAGTGAAGAGATCGTTGAGGGTAAAACCATCGTGCGCAGTAACAAAGTTGATCGACGACCATGGCCTGCGGCCCTGATGGTTAAAAATGGAGCCGGATGCGCAAAGACTGTCGGTCACAGCGGACGCGGGAGCGCTTCCCGTCCAGAACTTGCGCACATTGTCGCGAAATTTATCATTCCACTCTGCCCAGCCGGGTGGGAAGCCTCCCACCTGGTAGCCCCCCGGCCCGCAATCCCAGGGCTCAGCGATCAGCTTCACCCGGGAAAGGCAAGGATCCTGGGAACAGGCCTTCAGAAATCCGCTCTGGTTATCAAACCCATTTGGTTCCCGCGCCAGAATTGTCCCCAGATCAAAGCGGAAACCGTCGACCCGGGTCTGTTCTACCCAGTACCTTAGACTGTCGGTGACCATCTGAATCACGCGCGGGTGACTCAGGTTCAACGTGTTTCCTGTGCCGGTGTCGTTGATGTAGTAACGCGGCTTGTCCGGCAACAAGCGATAATAACTGGCGTTATCGATGCCTTTGAAAGAAAGCGTCGGGCCGCGTTCGTTGCCTTCCGCGGTGTGGTTGTAGACCACGTCTAAGAGGACCTCAATCCGGGCATCGTGAAAGCGGGATACCATCTCTTTGAACTCGCGCAGAGCGTGTCTCTTGTCTTTGGCGTAGCGTTTGTCGGGGGCAAAGAACCCGATGCTGTTGTAGCCCCAGTAATTGGTTAGGCCCTTTTCCTCCAGTTGGCTGTCGGTCAGGAAAAAATGGATCGGCAGCAGCTCCACCGAAGTCACGCCGAGTTGCTTAATGTACTTGACCGCTTCCTCCTGGCCCAGGCCGGCGTAGGTCCCGCGCAGTTGCTCACTCATTCCAGGAAAGAGCTTGGTGAAGCCTTTGACATGCAGCTCATAGATGATCGTGTCGTCAAAGGGCACACGCACCTCGCTTAACACATTCTGGCCCCGCCAATCGAAATCGGGATCTACGACCATGCATTTAGGCATGAATGGGGCGCTGTCGCGCTCATCGAATGTGGTGTCGTCTTCCGACTCCATCTTGTAGCCGAACAGCGACGGATCCCACTTGAGCTCGCCAATGTGAGCCACCGCATACGGATCAAGAAGCAGCTTGTTTGGATTGAAACGATGTCCGTTCTCAGGTTCATAAGGCCCGTGTACGCGATAGCCATACACCGCGCCCGGGCGGATGTCGGGTATGTACCCATGCCAGATCTGGTTCGTATATTCCGGTAACTCAATCCTCTCCAACTCGTCGTTGCCTGACTCGTCGAACAGGCAAACCTCAACCTTAGTGGCATGGGCGGAGAAAATTGCGAAGTTGGTTCCCTTACCGTCCCAACATGCGCCTCGCGGGTGCGGTAGGCCCTCTCTCATGGTGGCGGTGCGGTGTTCGGATATAGTCGCTTCGGGCATGATGATCCTTCGTCCTGCTTCCTATTTCTTAAATAAAGAGAGCCGAGTGGAAACCAAATAGATGCAGATCCTGAGAATTTGGCTGTTTATTTCCTCATCCTGCAGCGGCTGAAAGCTTCTGCAGGCTGCACCGCTGCCCCAGCATTTCAATGCTTCTAAAAGCAATTTTCCGCGACGCTACTTCATCGGGGTAAGCAGACCCTGGTCCCGCAGCCACTGCTCCAGAAGGACTGGCCACAAATCCAGCGCCGCCACCCCCGCTCCCATTCCGGAGCCATGCTCCCCGTGGCGAAAGATGTGAAGCTCGGCCGCCACCCCCGCTGCCATAAGGGCGCGATAGAAGTCCACACTGGCGCTGATGGGAACTGTCTCGTCATCCGTTGTGCTGTAAATGAAGGTAGTCGGCGTCTGCGCAGTCACGTGCAGGCTGGGGGTGTATTTCTGCTCGTCTTCCTTGCAGGTTTCCGGGGGTATGGTCTTGATCACTGAACAGTAGGAGATGTAATGCCCGCTGGGTTGCATCGCGTTGAGCCACGGATAACCCAGCACCAAAAAATCCGGCCGGTCACTGAGCCGCTCCACAGCATCGCTTGCCCCCGGCTTACCCGCGTCGAAGAGAGTGCCCGCGGCCGCTGCCAGGTGGCCTCCGGCAGAAAATCCGATAAAGCCTATCCGGTCCGGAGAAAAGCCGTAGGTGGCTGCCATCGACCGCACCAAACGCACGGCGCGTTGCGCATCCTGGAGCGGAATCGGATACGGATAATGCGCCCCAAGCCGGTACTTGAGGACAAAGGCGGTAACACCGCGGGCAGTGAACCAATCCGCGACTTGCCGGCCCTCGAGATTGCTGGCCAAGCCAAGATAAGCTCCGCCCGGAGCGACCACCACAGCCGATCCTGTGCCTCTCCCCTCCTGCGGCAAAAAAACCGTCAGCGTGGGCAAATCAGCCGGACTGGTGTTTGCTGTCTCAGCCGCTCCAGCAGGCCACAAAGGCAACGTGGAAATATCAAGAGCGGGATCGATTGCCGGCCCCGTCTGTGCGCTCGCCATGGTTGCCGCCATCAAGCATAGGGCTGGCGCAAAACGATACTTTCGCATCTTTCTTTTCTCCTCCCCAAAAAAGACAGGCATCCGGCTCATCTCAATCCCCCTCGAAAGGGTGATTCCAGTGCCCTCACTACTGTGGGTTCCAGGCCAACGGGCCCGATGTTTCCCCCAAAATCGAAGAAAAATCGCGTTCCAGTCGTGATCGGCGCCTTCGGACGGTGTCGCTCGAGAATCCCCCCAATGAGGGTTTCGCCGTTTTGCGCGCATCGCTACCTTGGTTTCATCCGCGACACGGTTTCCCCAGAGTTGCCGAAAGGTGGCCTCATATGCTGAGCGCGAATTTAGCAGTCGATTCCGTCATTCCGTTCCCAGGTTCTGCAAACGTCCATAGTCCTGCCCGCAAGGCGGCCGTGCCTCGCCGAACTCCCCTCAGCCTGGTCGACGCCGGAACCTGGGGGAACCGTATGGCCAAACATCTTTACATGGCGAGTGCACCGGCCATTGGCGTGAGGACCCGGCATAGGGCGCAGCTTGCCGTCACAAGGCTCTGCTCGCAGACCGGTTTGATTGACCGGACCACGCCATTCTCCTGTGAACAAGCCTTCATCGTACAGTTGCACCTAAAAAATGTCTCGCCGGTCAAATTCTGGCTTCATGGACGCCAGGTCCCGGTGGACGGCGTGCAGCGAGAAGGTGGTGTCAGCATCCTCGATCTCGAGCAGGATCCTTCTCTGTATTTCGGAGGAGCCTTTGACCTGATGCAGTTTTACGTGTCCCGCGCAGCCCTGGACGAGTTCGCGGATGAGAATGATGCTTGCCGCTGCGAGACGCTGAGTTGGCCTTTTGGCAAGCCTGACCTGGGCTTGAAGAATTTAGGTTCGTGCCTCCTGCCGATGCTGGAGGAACCCGGAGCGGGCGCCGACTTGTATGTTGATCACCTGCTGTTCGCCATCCACGCCTACATCGCCCGTAACTACGGCGGCATCACAGCTGCCCCGACGGTTGTGCGTGGAGGGCTGGCGCCCTGGCAAGCTGCCCGCGCAACCGAGATGATGAAAGCAAACCTTGATGGCGAGATCGCTCTGTCCCAGGTGGCGCGCGAATGCAAGCTATCGGTCAGCCATTTTGTTCGCGCCTTCAAGCAAACTGTCGGCCAGCCACCCTATCGCTGGCTGCTGCTGCAGCGAATGGAAGCCGCCAAGGAGCTTCTGCTGCATTCCAGCCTGCCAATGGTGGAGATCGCCCTCAAATGCGGGTTTGCCGATCAGGCATGTTTCATCCGGGCATTTCGCAAGCTGCTCAACGCCACGCCAGGGGAGTGGCGGCGAATCCGCATGCAATGAGCCACATTCGCCACCGTATTCACTCTGGTGCAATCAATCGAGACTGTCCACGATCTCCCCAAGGAACCATGCCCTGCGTTCTGTTTCGTCAATCCAGACCTCGATCAGGCTGGTCGTCGCGACATCATCGTGACGCTCGCACACTTCGTGGGCCGATCGCAGAAACGATACCAGCTGGCGATTATCGGCAAACAGCTCGCTCAGCATCGCTTTTGGTGTGAGATTGGGGGTGTTGTTATCTTTCAGCCTTTGTTGGCTGGAAATCTCGCCGATCGAGTGCAGGGTAATCCCGCCCAGTTTGCGAGCGCGTTCTGCTATCGGGTCGGTTATGGCGAAGATCTGGTCCCCCTGTTCATCCAAAAGCAGGTGATAATCGCGGAAGTTCTTGCCCGTCATGTGCCAGTGAAAGTTCTTCGTCTTGAGATAGAGGGCGAACGTATCGGCGAGCAGATGGCGCAGCTCCTCTGAGATCTCTTCTACTGCTGCGTGATCCAGCTGCCCAACGTCCTTAATGGAAATCTTTTTCTCGTTCTTCGGTTCGACCTTTTCTGCGGTTGCCATTTTTCTCTCCTTCTGTGCGCGCCGGCGGAGCCATCCAGCGCTACTTCTTCCCAGCGCTACTTCTTCATGGATGCGGGCGACTCGTCAATCGCGCTTAAGTTTTTCTTATTGGGATTCATTCCTCTGCTTTGCCGGTTGCAGCAAAAAGCGCAAAAAATGCGCAACCGGGCGCTAGATATGGGATGCCTGGCCCGCGTAGTATCCAGTGGTTGTCTTTTATTAGGCCGTCTCAGAGCGCGTCTGCGCGTTTGCTTACGGAGCATTGAATTCCGTTCTGGCGCAATGCGCGCCGTTTACGCGAAGCCGGTAGGGGTTTTCACCGGAACGAAATTAGAGCCGTGTTTCGGAAGTCACATACACACTAGGAGTAAACCATGCCTGAGGCTGAAAAGTTCGACGCGATTGTGCTGGGGACCGGAGAGGCGGGGAAGTACATGGCCTGGCACCTGGGGGGCTCCGGGAAAAAGGTTGCGGCGATCGAGCGCAAATTCATAGGAGGCGCTTGTCCAAACGTTGCCTGTCTGCCCAGCAAGAATGTAGTGCATGGAGCCAAGGTGGCCTCCTATTTTCAACGTGGCGAAGAGTTCGGCATCCTTTGCGACAAGTGGGTTGTCTCCATGCCTGGTGTGCGAGCGCGGAAACGCAAAATGGTGGAAGACCTGCACCAGGTGCACATGGATAATTTCGCGCGCAGCAAGGTGGAAATCGTGATGGGCGAAGGACGCTTCACTGCGGAGCGGACCCTCAAGGTTTCGCTCGCCGGGGGAGGAGAGAGAATCCTTCAGGCCGGCCAGATCTTTATCAATACCGGCACGCGGGCCAAAATTCCCGACGTTCCCGGGCTGGCGGACTCGTCCCCTCTCACCCATGTAGAGGCACTGGAACTGGACATTGTCCCCGAACATCTGGTGATTCTTGGCGGCGGTTATGTGGCCCTGGAATTTGCCCAGGCCATGCGGCGCCTGGGCAGTCTGGTCACCATCATGGAGCGGAATGATCGCCTGGTCCATCGTGAGGATCCGGATGTCAGCGAAGCGCTGACGAAATTGTTTCAAGAGGAAGGGATCGTCACTGTGGCAAATACCAAGCTGGCGCGTGTAGAAGGAAAGTCGGGAAAGAACGTACGGCTGCACGGTTCGCGCCGCGGTTCCGAGATCATTGTCGAGGGCTCGCATCTGCTGGTGGCCACCGGCCGCTCACCCAATACCGAAGGCATTGGGCTTGAACTGGCGGGAATCAGGACCACCCCGCAGGGTTTCATTGAAGTGAATGACCGCCTGGAAAGCAGCGCCCCCGGGGTCTGGGCGCTCGGCGACTGCGCCGGCAGTCCTTTCTTTACTCACATCTCCTTCGATGACTTCCGCACCGTGCGCGATAATTTGCGCGGTGCGCAACGCAGTACGGCGGGAAGGCAAACGCCTTCCTGTCTCTTCACCGATCCTGAACTCGCCCGCGTGGGCCTGGACGAATCACAGGCAAAACAGCAAGGCATTTCTTACCGATTGGCGAAAATCCCCATGGCCTCGGTGTTGCGAACGCGCACCATGGCCGAGACACGAGGATTTCTTAAAGTGCTGATCGGTGCATCCGACGATCGCATCCTGGGATTCACCGGCTTTGGCGTGGGCGCGGGCGAAACTATGGCCACCGTCCAACTCGCCATGCGCGCAGAACTTCCGTATACCGTAGTGCGTGACATGGTCATTACTCACCCTACGCTGGCCGAGGGACTCGTATCGCTCTTTTCCGCCGTACGTCCAATTCAATAACGTGGAAGATGGCGCTGCCGGCAAATAGGGAGGTTTGATATCAGGGCAGCGCTTCACAGGCTGCGGAAAAACAACGCAGCGGCTCGACAAGCCTACCAGGCGTAGCCACTAGTCTAGGCAGGGATACATTATCTAGCGCCTCGCTCGTTGCTTCGGCGCGTTTTTCCGCAGCCTGTCAGCCGCGCCGCGGGGGACCCCGATCCCTCTGCGTTTTTTGCGCAGGCTTTCACAACTGGGCTACATCGCGAATCCGCCGAGCATAAGTACCACGAGCAGCCCACCGATGACGATGTCGGCGGTCTGCCATCTCGCATCAGTGCGCTGCCCGGTATCTGCTGACCTGCCTGGCTCCCGCTCTTTCATGTTCATCAGCTCGCTGCGGCTACTCTGCGCGATTGCGCGGACACTGAAGAAACCATCGACTTGCGTAGAGCGACTTTGGCGCGCGCCAGGCGAGACTTCGTTGCCGGGATGGAAATACCCATGTTGCGTGCTATCTGTTTCATCGAATGCCCTTCCAGTTGTCCGCGCTCGACTACGGAACGAAGGGTGTTTGGCAGGTGACCGAGGGCGCGCTGCAGGTGCCGGGAGCGCTCGGATCCCACGTAATGAATCTCCGGGTCGGCGGAGGAATCGGCGACCTGCCATGTGTGCCAGCCTTCTCCTTCGAGGCTCGCATCGATCGAGGTTTCCTGGCGGATGCGCTTCTTGCGCAGGATCATGAGTGCCGAATTGATCCCGATGCGCGTGAACCACGTGGCAAAACTGGATCTGCGGTCGAATTGCTTCAAATGCAGAAACGCTCTCATCATCGAATCCTGAAGCGCATCCTCTGCATCTTCGCGATTTTTGGTCACACCGTAGATGGTGTTGAAAACTCGTTTCGAATAGCGTGAGCATAGTTCCACAAATGCCCATTCCTGGCCGGCCTGCGCCGCCTCAACCAGCGAATCGTCATTCAGAGGTTTGGGTTCAGCGAACCGGGCGATGTCGTTGCTTAGCATGCTGCAGGAACTCATAGAAACTCCTCATGGGGAAATTTGAAAGACCACTCTGGTATTTCGTGCTGGAAAACGGCCCGGGTTTACCGTGATGATTGCAGAACCTTCGCGTTGCAATCCTGTGAGCAACGGTTAGCTAACGGTGATTGCTCAGCTTTGTTGAACGGCACAAGAAGAAAATAGACCAGGGCCGCAAGCGGCCGCTTGATGGAAATTGCTTTTAGTTTGCTGATCTTGCGGCTTGCGCTTTTCCCATCTCATCGAAGTGCGAGCAAATGTTCAAAGGGGGAAACGGCGGCAATGCCGCGCAACGCTCGTCCTCTCCATCGCCGTCTCTCCATAGGGCGAAGGAAAAGCGTAGGAGGAAAAATCATGACTCAAACCGATCTGATTGGCAGCGAGGAAGCTTTGCGCTGTTTCCCCTCGCCCGAGACCTTCACAGATTCTTGGGAAAAGGTCGACCGTTGGGGCCGGGTGCGGCCTCTGCATGCTGTAAAGCAGTGAACTCGGAAGGGCTCGGCAGGACGTCTATATTTGCGCTAGCCCTTGAATCTCTCTGCATAGGTCGCCGGCCAAGTAAGGCCACCATGAGAAGTGCTGCGGCTCCAGGTACCAGCAGTCCTATGCGCAGGGAGCCGGCGCTACTCGATGTGACTCCCGTGAGCCAGGACAGCACCGCTCCCCCCACCCCCGCCATGGCAAACACCCAGCCCGCATTGCGTGACGGGCCGATTTCCCGCAGGAACGAGGCCAGGATGAGGGGAAACACCGGCGCCAGTGCCAGGCCGGTAATCGCGGATGCAACCAGGACGCTTTTCCCCGAGTGCGCCAGCAGCAGCAATCCGATTCCCGCCGGCGCGGCTATGACCGCGCCACGGTAGAGGCGAACTTCCGACGTCCAGGCGAGAGCGGCCGGGGTAGTTGCCCGGCCAACCACGATGGCCGCCCAGAAGATCGCAACCGCCACGGTACTGCCGGCAAAGGTCCACGCCGCGCTGCGGGTGGCAGACGTGCTCATCCAGTTTCCTACCGATGCTTCGATTCCCACATATAAGAAAGCGAGCAGTGCGTAGTGGATGATGATGGGCGCCTCCCGCACCCCCATGGAGGCCAGGCTGTCGCTTGCGGCCACATCCGTGGCTTTTCGTTCCGCGAGGAGTGGCAGCAGCGTGAAGGGCAGCGCCAGCAATCCGATCGCGCCGAAGGCAGTACGGCTCGGAAAATGCAGCAAGAAGGCGGCAGCCAATATCGGGCATGCAACGGAGCCGGCGCTCCAGGAAAAATTCAGCAATGCGAGTGCTGCTCCCATGCGCTGTGGGTTTCGCCGGCCTACGAGCAAATTGGTCGACGTCATGGCTAGCCCCATGCCCAGCCCAAACGCCGCAAAGGCGGGTAAAGATCTTTGTTGCAGCAAAAGAATGCCAACCCCGCCCGCGCCGAACAGGGCATAGCCGATGGCCAGCGTATTCCAAAGGTTTCCGCGCACCAGCAGGGCGGCCGATGCCGAAGCGGCAAACTGCACCAGCATCAGCAGTCCGGCGTCCTTATCGCGCAGGTGCCATTGCTGGGCGACCACGGGCAGGATGCATCCCAGAAGCACCGTGCCCACGCCGGTGAGTGCGAACCCCAGGTGCAGCAGCGGCTCGAGGAGACGAGGCGCATTGGCCGAACTGTGATCGGTGCGAGACATTCCAGCAGCGGGCGGGGCTTAGCGAAGCGTCAGCTCACGACGCGCCCTCTACACTCTACTCGTTGGAAAGAGAAATCACGACCCGGCAAGTCCGATGTTTTGCACCGTTGGTGGTGAGAAAACAATGGTTTTTCCGCGCCTTGGCGAGCCACCCCGCGCGTTTGACCCTGAGGGCCATGGTTGCTAACATAGAGA
>JBARKD010000621.1:0-1833 GCA_049800615.1 Acidobacteriaceae bacterium
GCGATCGAACGGCATGAGTAGTACGCCCTGCCAGCCCCCCACCATGCGCGACACAGAGGCCTGCATATCGGCAGTTCCGGCGAAGTTGAATTTAGCGCCGTCAAGGCTGTAGATGCCGGCGAGTTTAATGCTGGCCCCGGGAATGTCGTAGTGCAGATTCGATAGATTCAGGCCGGCGTCCGCCAGGTTGAAATCGCCCCGCATCTGGGAGCGCACTACCTCCATCTTCCCGTACCGCTCTTCTTGAGTGGCCAGTTCCACCTGGCCCTGGCTTCTGAGACTGAGCTCGTCGATGCGGTTTTGAATTTTTTCGCTGCTGAAGCGTCCATCGACGATGGCAAAGTTACCTTGCAACCGCAATCGGTGGGCAACGTCCTGAGGTCCCGGCGGGAGATCCAGCATGGTATGCAGCTTAGCCTTGCCCTCCATCACGGGTGGATCCGTGCGCACCCCCAGCCGCAGCAGATCTTCGATCCTGCCTTGATCCAGGGCTACATCGAGGTAAACATGGCGCCCCGGTTCCCCCTGCACGCGCACCACATACCCTCGCGCGACCAGGAAGGATTGCAGAAACTGCGCCTTGACCGGCTGCAGGTAGGTGTCCCCGTCGGTGCCATCGACAATCGCGTGGAATTCTGTATGCAACGGCACCTTGTGCCCGCTGATCTTCACCTGGAAGTCGGGCGTATCGGTCTCACCATCCACCACAATCTTGTCCAGAATGCCCTGATATCGCCCTTGCGAGGAGAGGATCCCACCTATGCCTTTGATGGTGCCGAGATCGGCATCATGGAAGGAGTAAGTCCCGCCCACTGGGGTCGCTCCCAAATGGTCGGCATTCCAGGGGCCAAAATAGCCGCGGCTCTCGATTTGGCCCACTGGTTTGGGATTGGTCAGCACGGCGGTAAAGTCCATCGGTTTGCCGGCGCCAATCGAGCGTAAGGAAAGGCTCTGGATGACGAATCGCAGTGGAACCTTGCCCGGCTTGTCCGTACCCAGGGTGAGCACGGTGTCGGTGCACTCCATCTCGTCGACGGAAATGCTTCCATTGCCGGGCTGAGGATGATCGCTGTTCGACCCTGGCAGTTCTTTGCGTTGGCTCCTGGGCGGCAGATTGATGCGCAGCCCCTCAACCTCAACGTGGCCGATGTGCATGGGAGAACGCAGAAGGCTGCCATAGCTGGTGCGGAAGGCGAAACTGCGCACAGAAAACGTCGGCACGCTGGATTCGATGTTGTATGGGTAGATGGCCAGGTCCTTTCCTGAGACCTGGAACCCGCGCAGGAGAGAGACGTCAAACGCGGCCAACTCTACCCGGCTGTGGTATCGGGCGGACAGACTTTGCAGCAATCGCGCCCTTAGGATTGGCTCGGCCCGGGAAAGAAGGATTTCGAAAATAGCCGCCGCCACCATTGCGATCACCAGGACGCTCATCCCCACCCAAAACAGCGTCCTATATCCTCGACCTGCCACGCCCTCCGCCCTTCTGCTTCAACATTTTCACTTCTACTCTGCGCCGGCGGTTGACCCGAGGTGTTTCCCTGGGAAAAAGTCACGCCGGCATCGGTCGTTTTGTCTTTACCGGATGTGAAAATGCCGCTGCCCGATGCTACAACGACGCGTTCCGGCATGTAACATCGCACCGAGGAGGGAAGCTTGTGGTGACAGTTCGGATTCTTGCCTTCTTGATGCTCCAGTTCGCTGGTCAGCAGATTTGGGCCCAGGCACTCCCCTCGTCTTCGCTCTCCATCGACGCCTACATTCACCAGGGATGGGACAGTCTTTCCCGTTCCATGTCCGAGTGCAAATCGCTGGTCGATCCCAAGGTCACTG
>JBARKD010000622.1:0-8106 GCA_049800615.1 Acidobacteriaceae bacterium
TAGAGCCATCCGGACGCCGATTTCACCAGTTCTCTGCCGTACTGAGAAGGCGATCACACCATAAACACCGATTACCGCCAGCAACATAGCGACCACGGAGAACATAGTCAACAATGTCGTCTGGAAACGCCGTGTCGCTGTCACCTGCGACTCCAGATCGTTCATAGTGCCTACATTTGCAAGTGCCAAATTTGGATCAATGCCGCGCATCGCCATCCGCATTTCCTTGACTACGATGGCTGCGGGAAGCACTGACCGAACCGTGAAGTCCGCTCCGGTGATCGGCCCATTGTCGCTGTCTCCTTGCCAGAGAGGAAGGTACATTTCCGGCACGGCAGCCGCCTCAGGTTTGACATTGCGCACATCTTCAACTACCCCTGTGATAACTGTCCACTTTTCATCTGACCCCCTGCGAAGCCGACGTCCCACTGCATCAACAGTTCCAAAATACTTTCTCGCCAGGGCTTCATTCACAACCACCGCCAGGGGATGGCCAGGACCATCGTCGTCAGTAAAGCCGCGGCCCCGGAGCAAGGGAATCCCCATCGATGAAAAGAAATCCGGCGTCACAAGTAGGAGTTCTACCATCTGGCCTTTCTCGTTTGGATAACCCTCTGCCTCGAGCGTTGTTCTCGTATACCAATGACTCAGAGGCAGATTGTTGATGGCTCCCACCGCCTGTACTCCTGGGATGCGCTTGAATTTTTCCAGTACGTCTTCTAGAAATAGCCGGCGCTTCGACGCAGTCGTAAAAAGCGGGTTGGTCGGCATTTCAGCGATCTCAGGACTGAACATGATGTTTGCAGTAACCGTGGATGGCGAAAAGCCCATTGGCGCAGCGAGGACGTTGGCATAGCTTCGCAGGAGCAATCCCGAGCCCGTCAGCAGAACGACAACCAGCGCGACCTGCACAATGATCAATCCCTTTCTCACCCGCCGGCCATCTCCCACTACACCGCGCATCCCTCTACTTTGCAGGAATTCCGCAAGGTTAATTCGAGTAGCCGCAATGGATGGCAACCCACCGAACAGCAAGCTTGTGAGTACTGTTATTACGACAAGAAAACCAAGGACCCGAAGATCCAGCGTAGCGTCTGTCAGGCCCGGAATATCTCCAGGGCCTAGACGTGTCAAAAGATGTAGAAATATCCAAGCCAAACCAATGCCAGTTCCCCCGGCTGCCACGCCCAGCATGAATGATTCGGTCAGCATCTGACGTAACAGCCGTCCTCGCCTCGCTCCGAGCGTTGCTCGAACGCCCAGTTCGTGAGTTCGATTTGCCATCCGCGCAAGGAGTAAGTTCGCCGCATTACCGCACGCGATCATCAATACCATCGCGACGGCGCCCAGCAACAACCACATCAATGGACGCACTGGCCCCAACGCCGAATCACGAAATGACGCCACATACGCACCCCAGCCACGATTCTCTGGCACATGCAGCAGGTTCAACCTGGCCATGATCGTGTTCATCTCTGACTGCGCGTCACGAATCGTGAGCCCCGCTTGCAAGCGTCCTACCACGTATCCCCACGGCACTTCACGCTCTGCCTTCTGCTGGGGCGTTAAAGCCAACGGAATCCAGACATCGGTCCTATCGATATGGCCATTGGCAGCGGAAAGGTCACTCCGGTGTGGATAGCCAATATCTGGCGGCATCACTCCGACTATGCGATAACCTGCCCCATCCAACATTACCGACTTGCTCAAGACATCGCTGGCCCCTGCAAACATGGTTTGCCACAATGAGTAGCTAATCACCGCCACTCGATCTCTTCCTGGTTCGAGATCCAGCGTTTCGACGACTCTTCCAAACAGCGGATTTAGTTCGAGCGTTTTAAAGAAGTGAGAGTCTACCTTCGCGACGCCTATTCTCTGTAATTGCTCTCCTGCTGCGAGGTTATAGATCGCCTGCTCAAACTGGGTCATCGACGTAAAGGATCGGCTCTGCTTCTTGAGATCAAAAAAATCTGCTTTACTTGGGGGGAGCCTGTCAGGAGGCGCATGAAATTGATCATTGGGCGTGAATAGATACACGAGTTGGCCTGAATTTCCATAGGGCAACGAGCGAATGAGCACAGCATCCACCAAACTGAAAACTGCTGTGCATGCGCCGATTCCCAGCGCAAGCGTCAGAACGGTGAGCAAGGTGAACGATCGGTGATTAGCCAGTGTGCGCAATCCGTAACGGGTGTCCTGAACGAGGTCTTCGAGCCATGCTGTGCCTCTCGCATCATGACAGTCCTGCGTCACTTCAGCCATACTGCCGAAGCTTTCCCGCGCCGCAGCCCGGGCTGCCTCTGGAGACATCCCTCGAGCCATGTTTTGGACAATTGCCTGCTCCAGGTGAAATTCGAGCTCTTCTTCCACCGCGCTGTTGGTTGCATCTCTGGTGAACAGCGATCGCATCCGTATAAGCAGACTTTGCGCCCAGCGCATTTTCACCTCCCCATCAACCTATGGCTTTCAATACGCCCTGAACACCCACCGAGAGTCGATCCCATGACTTCTCCTCAGTTCTCAAGCGCTGCTTGCCGGCTTTGGTGAGCGTGTAATACTTTGCCCGTCGGTTGTTCTCTGATTCACCCCACGAAGCCTCGATCCAGGCTTGATGTTCCAGACGATGCAATGCTGGATACAGCGCTCCTTGATTCACCGTCAGCACTGCATCCGAAAGTTGATGAATGCGCTGCGCAATCGCCCACCCGTGCATTGGCCCCATAGTCAGTACCTTGAGGATCAGCAAGTCCAGCGTTCCCTGAAGCAGATCGGAGGATTTAGTCACCGAACTCTCTCCTGTCAGTCACTTACAGGAAGAATACAACTCAACGTTTTTCGGCGCAACAATGCCGTTTCGATACGTGCAGAGACTTCGTAGTTTCCAATCGATCGGCAAAACCTCAGTTGATGCCATAATCGCCGAAAGACCAGCGAGAGCGCAGTAACAAGTGGATCTTCAAATCTCGCCCAATTGCGCTCTCCTGGAATAAAATAGATCGAAATCGCAGGCGTCCAGGATCCAATGGCTGATTTCGACAATGAGTTATCGCGGCTCGTCGCAGAATTGAATCGCTCCACACGGCCGGTCGTGATCGGTGGCCAGAATGCTTCGATCGACCGCTTGTTGGCCCTTGCCGTCCAGCGCGGAGCCTCTGATGTCCTTCTCATTGCAGGATCCGCCGTTGCCTTGAGAGTCAAGGGCCAGCTGACAACGGCGGCGGGCAAGCCATTTTCGCCCGAAGAATTACGTGGCCTGTTGCTTCCGCTCTTAACGGGGGCACAGGCGGAGGAATTGGATAAAAGGAAATCGCTGGATTTCTGCTTCGTTCGTAACCAAATCGGCCGATTCCGGGCAAATTTTCACTACCAGCGCAGGACCTTAGCGGCCGCGATTCGTCTGCTCCCTGCGCAGATCCCAACCCTCGAGTCGCTGAACCTGCCGGCGGGTCTGGCCCAATTGTCAGAACGCAGACAGGGGCTCGTATTGCTTACGGGACCGACAGGATGCGGAAAGACGTCTACGCTGGCGGCGCTTCTTGGCCTGATCAATACGCGCCGCCGGGATCACATTATCACCATCGAGGATCCAATCGAATACGAGCATGTGAACCATGGGTCGATTGTGGAGCAGATCGAGGTAGGCCATGACGCGCTCTCCTTTGCCGACGCGGTGAGGGGGGCATTGCGCCAGGATCCGGATGTCATCCTCATCGGAGAAATGCGTGACGCGGAGACCATGTCCGCGGCGCTGACCGCGGCGGAGACCGGGCATTTGGTACTGTCATCATTACATACCAACGACACCTCCCAAACCGTCTCGCGGATCCTCGATATCTTTCCCGCGGGACACCAGGCGCAAATGCGGCAGCAACTCTCCCTGGCGCTTCTGGCAATCATTACGCAGCAACTTGTGCCGTCCGCGGATGGGTCGGATCGATATCCTGCGGTTGAGATTCTGATGGCGACGCCCGCCATCCGGCATCTCATTCGAACGGGCCAGGATCACCAGATCCGGTCGAACATTTCTACCGGGCGCGCCGACGGCATGATGACCATGGAACAGTCTCTTGCTCAGCTTGTTTCCTCAGGCAGAGTAGCGCGCGATACGGCGTTCTCCCATAGCTATAACGTTGCCGAGCTGCGGCAGTATATGAAGGAATCTCCAGGACCGATCTGAGGTTGGCGCCGCGCTCCGGGCAGGCGAGCTATTGCGGGGATGAAGCGTCCAGGGCCACCGCCGGCTTCTGCTTTTCATAGACCCAGTAGAATCCCGCGGGAACCAAAAACACGGTCAGCACCACCGAGACCAATAGCCCGCCGACGAGGGTGCGCGCTAATGGCGCATAAGCTTCGCTGCCTTCTCCGAGCTTCAGTGCCATCGGCAGCAGTCCGATCACGGTGGCCAGCGAGGTCATGAGGATAGGACGGAGGCGCACGCGGCATGATTCGACAACTGCTTCGGCGACGCCGATGCCTTCGCTCCGCAAGTGATGCGCAAATTCCACGATCAGGATGCTATTCGACATGGCAATGCCCGCCAGCATGACAACGCCCATCAATGACATGACATTCATCGTCGTGCCCGTGAGCACCAGGGTGAGCAGGACGCCAATGATGCCTGGAGGCAGGGCGAGCAGGATGATCAGCGGATCGACAAAGGAGCGGAACTGTGCCACCAGGATCAGGTAAAGAAGGACTACAGAGAGTAACAGCCCAACACT
The DNA here is from genome assembly GCA_049800615.1 of Acidobacteriaceae bacterium. GTDB lineage: Bacteria > Acidobacteriota > Terriglobia > Terriglobales > Acidobacteriaceae > PALSA-350. The sequence continues at coordinate 4,722 of JBARKD010000622.1, forward strand.
GAAGCTGCGGAAGGAGGCGTGCATTGCTTCGGCGCTACCATGAACGGTGACGCTTATATTGGCCGGAACATGCAACGACGCTAGAACATTCCGTACTTCGCTGTCGGCACTGCCAAGGTCTTCGGAAGCCGGTCTCACATAGATGTCGAGCTTGCGGCGGATCTGGTAGTGGTCAACTTCGGTGGGGGCACGCATCGGTTCGATGTCAGCTACCATGCTCAAGCGGGTCGGCTGGTTAACACCGCTCGCATGCAGAGGAATGGAGTCCAGATCCTGAACGGTCTGAATCTGGGATTCGGGATACTGCACAGTCAGAAAGTAGTTGTTGCCGTTCCTGTTGTCGATCCAGAGATTCGGAGCAATCATCTGATTCGATGTCAGGGAAGTAACAACATTGTCCAGCACCTCTTTCTCGGTCAAACCAAGTTTCGCGGCGTGAAGCCTGTCTACGTTGATGCGAAGGGAGGGGTAATCGAGATCCTGGGGAATGAATACGTCGGCGATCTTCGAGGAACTGCGCAGTTTAGTGGCGATTTGCTGAATCACTTTGTTGTCGGCGGCGAAGTCTGCCCCGGAAACCTGGATATCGATGGGGGCTGGCGCGCCCATGTTGACCACCGCGTCGACCAGGCTGCCGGTCGAGAAGTAGGACGAAAGCTCCGGCATCTGGCGAGCGAGCAAGTGCTTAATCCTGCGGATGTAGGTATAGCTGCCGACCCGATGATCCGGCGTTAGACCTACCTGGATGAAGCCGGTGTGCATTGCCGCATTGGGCGTATACACGGCGGAGAATCCGTTATCGACACCGATGTTGTCCACGATGATGGAAAGGTCATGGGGGCCGATCGCCTTGCGGATGAGTTGCTCTGCCTCGGCAAATTTCTTCTCCGTGAGCCCGAGCCGCGTCCCGGAAGGCGCCTTGATGTTAATGACAAATTGACCCGCGTCTGTTTGCGGAAAATAGGAAAAGCCGAGAAACGCATACAGCGGCAAGCTGATGAGGAAAACAGCGCCAAAAACAGCCAAAACCAGGACGGGCCGCCGCAGCACCCGGTGGACCAGCGTTTCGTAGCGAGCCAGCATTTGCTCGAAGCGAGCGTTGAACGCGTGGTTGAACCTTGTACCCCAACCCGGCCGTCCGCTCAAAGTACGGGCTTCGGCCGAATCTGTTTCGGCGATGAATTCCGGATTGTTGAGCTTGAGATATTTCGAGCAGAACAGCGGCACCACAGTCATGGCCACAACGTACGACACAGCCAGGGAAATCACGACGGCCAGCGCCATAGCGGTAAACAGGAACTTGCTTACCCCGGCGAGCAGGGTAACGGGGAAGAATACAACCCCGGTCGTGAGCGTGGAGGCGAGCACGGGCAACGCGACCTCGCGACCCCCGTGTTCTGCTGCCGACACCTGGGGTTCGCCCATCTCGAGATGGCGATAGATGTTTTCCAGCACCACGACCGAGTTGTCGATGAGCCGTGAGAGAGCAAGCGCCAAGCCGCCTAACACCATACTGTTGATGGACGATCCACTCATCTGGAGGACAATGAAGGTCGCCAGCACCGAGAGCGGGATGGAAAAGAAGACAGCGACCGTAGCGCGAAGGCTTCCGAGAAAGATCAGAATCATGACGCAGGTCAAAAAAAGTCCGATTCCCCCTTCGTGCAGCAGCGTCTCGATGGCCGTCTTTACAAATCGAGACTGATCGAACACCACGGCCGTACGCATTGCTGATGGAACATCGACCAGGTGCTTCAGCATCGCCCGCACGCCATTGGCCACGGCAATGGTGTTCGAGTTGCCGCCCTGTTTAAGGACCGGCAGATACACGGAACGCTGCCCGTTTACATGGACGACGTTGTATTGCAGAGCGTGGGCGTCTTTGAGTTCCCCGATATCCGACATCAGAACAGGATTTTCGCCCTTTATCTTGATGGGGTATTCCGCGGCGTCCTTGAGATTGAACTGCGCATTCGAGTAGATGTCGTATTCTAGATTGCCGATTGTGACATCGCCCGCGGGCAGCACAAGATTTGATTGATTGAGGGCGCGGACCACATCCATGGGGATCAATTGCCGCGCTTCGAGCTTGTAGGGGTCGACGTAGAACTGGATTTGTCGCCAGGGTCCTCCAAAAGGTTGCGGAATCGAAGCTCCGGGCACGCCGGCAAGCTGATTACGCACAAAATTTTGCGCGACGTCTTTTAACGCGCCGTCGCTCATCCCGCCGCCGTTCATTGTGACCAGGCAAACCGGAAGGCTCGAGGCATCCGACTTTAGAACGACTGGCGGCAGGGTACCAGGCGGAAGATCTTTCATGTCGGAGACTGCCAAATTGGCGATGGTGGCTGCATCCGTGTCGGCGTTCGTATCGGGCTGGAAGTAGACGCGAATGATGCTCACACCGTTGAGCGAACGCGACTCGATGTGATCGATACCGCTGGCCAGTGTAAAGAAACGCTCCAGGTGGTAGGTGATGTTGCCTTCGACCTGTTCGGGCGGCATACCGGAATAGAACGTTGCGACAATCACCACCGGGACATTCATGGCAGGGAACATGTCCACCGGCATGCGCACGATGCTGCTTAGGCCCAATACCAGGGTGATCAGGCAGGCGACAACGATGAGGTAAGGTGTGCGAATGGCAAAGCGGGACATAGGGTTTCCTCAACGAATAGGCGAGTTGCCGGGTCTCATTCGAAACGGGGCTGCACCCGCTCTCCATCCTGAACTGCTGACAGGTTTCCCGTTACGACTGCTTCGCCGGGCTTGATACCTGAGACAATCTGGACGAATTGCGGGGTCTGGATCCCTGTGGCCACGTTGCGCGTGTGCACGACACCGGCCGCATCGATGACGTGCACTTTGCTGGCGCCCCCGGCGCCGTCAATGGCGCCGATGGGAAGGGCAATCGTTTGCGGAGCGTCGGCCACCGTTAATTGAACCTGCGCATACATTCCCGGAATCAGATCGCGATGGGGGTTCTTGACGTCCACTTCAGCGGTCATGGTTCGAGTCGACATCTGAACCTGCCCGGCATTGCGGGTAAGCTTGCCGGTAAACGAGCGGTGAAGAGCAGGCACGGTTACCAATACCGGCTCCCCATCCTTGATGGTGCCTGCAACGGCTTCGGGAACCGGCAACATGAGGCGTAGCACATCATCCTGGGCTACGTGAACAAGGGGCATCGCTTGCGTACTGGAGGAAGTCCCGGCCTGGATCATAGCTCCGTCGCTGGCATAGCGCTGGGTGACGATGCCATTGAAAGGAGAAACGATCCGGGTATAGGAGAAGAGAGCATTTTCGTGATCCAGATTGGCCCTGGCTCCCTGCAGGCGGCTGGCGGCAGCCTGAACCTTCTGTTCAGCCGAGGCCACCTGGGCTT
>JBARKD010000623.1:0-2231 GCA_049800615.1 Acidobacteriaceae bacterium
CCACCTGGTTGAGTTGCTGCACGGCGGCAACGCGCACGTCGACGTGCTTACGGCGCTGAAGGGCTTTCCCCCTAAACTCTACGGCACAAAGCCGGAAAATTCGCCTCATTCCGCCTGGGAACTGCTGGAGCACATGCGCATTGCGCTCCGCGACCTTTGGGATTTTTCGACAAATCCGGAATACGTGGAGAAGGAGTGGCCGGACGCCTACTGGCCGCCAACAGCGGAGCCGCCTTCCAAGGAAGCATGGCAAAATTCGGTGCGGGCGCTGAAGGAAGATCTGGACGCGTTTAGCAAGCTGATCAAAAACCCGAAAAGTAATCTTTACGCGCAGATTCCGTGGGGTAAGAAGGATCAGACGTTGTTGCGCGAATTTTTGCTGGCTGCCGATCATACCAGCTACCACACCGGGGAGTTGGTTTTTCTGCGTCGCCTACTGGGCGCTTGGAAGAGCTGAGGAAAGAGAGCTGTCGAATTGAAGGGTACGGGCTCCAGCCGGTACATCGAGAGAATCAAGATGATGGGCTTTAGCCCCTGAGGACAGCTTTTGGCGAGATGTGCAGAAAGCATTCCTCAGGGGCTAAAGCCCAATTATTCTGTTGGGATAAATGTACGGGCTGAAGCCCATACCCTTCAAGGAAAGAAAGATTTCAGGGGCTAAAGCCCAATGCTTTTTCCAGCCTTTATGGCCCGACTAAAGAGGCTGCGGAAAAAGCCGGATCGAACAAGAAAGCATGCCCCAGGGGCTAAAGCCCAAGTTGATTACATTGCGTTTGCGCCGGGGATAAATCCCCGGCCTACCCTAAAACCGAGTTTTTCCGCAGCCTCTAAAGTCGTGCCCTGATACAAAGCATGAGGGCCGGTGACCGGTAACCCACGGGAGACAACCGAGGTACGGAGGCTAGCCTCTGGGACATCCCGCCTCGTGGCATTTACTGTCCTGCACCGACAACGTTCGTCCGAACAATTTGCCTGGCAGGAGCGGGCCGCTCTGCATGCTTGTGGTGCTTGTGCAGCGTGGCATCGCGCACCTGCACATCTGAGCGATTCTCATCCGCAGCAAGTTCCATCGAAGCACTTGGCACCGGCGTGAGCCCGGAGAGATAGGTAAGCAGATCGTTGCTCCCGTGGAAAATCTCCGGCCCGCCATGTTGGTCCTCGGTGGCAGCGACGAAGATGCCAATGTGGCGCGCGGGAATCAACGCGATGTAAGTGGTGAAGCCGGCGCCCCCGCCGGTTTTCTCAATGATCGTGGTTGGATCATCGGGTTGGTTGATATGCACCCATCCGAGACCGATGCCGTTGGGAACACCGGCGCGTCCGACCCCCTGCATCCAGCGGAGCTCCGAGGATGGAACGTACGTCGCGGTTGCGGCCGGATCCTGGTGCACGGGAACGCCGGGCAGATCGAGAAGGTATTTGAGCCAACGCGTCATGTCGTTCGCTGTCGAATACATGCCTCCCGAGCCGGCAGCGGCTGTGGTATCGGTACACCGGCCCTCATTCCTGATCCCGGCAAGGAGCCGAGCGCACTGCCCGGGAGTGGGGCTCAGGGTCGTATCGCGCAGCCCAAGGGGTTTGGCGATTCGGTCGGCAAAGAGTTGCGGGTAGGGTTTGCCGGCGGCGGCGGACAATGCGTCTGCGAGCAGATCGAAGCCGATGTTGGAATAGTGTGCGGCGGTTCCGGGAAGAAAGCGTAGGCGATAGCCAGGGAGCCATTGCCAGCGAAAGCTATAGTCGGGAAAGGTGAAATGGCCGGAATCGCCCGTGGGATAAGCAATTTCGCGGGGGAGGCCAGCCGTGTGCGTGGCCAGATCGCGCAGGGTGATGGGACGGCCGCTCAAGCCACGGACTGTGCGGTCGGGGACAGTGACGTTACGGGGAGCGAACTTCTGCAGGGGGTCGGAGAGGGATACGCGTCCATCGGCAACCAGCTTCACCAGCAGGTCCGTCGTCATGATCTTGGAGAGCGAGCAAAGACGGACGAGGGAGTCCGCGCCGGGCTTCTGGTGGGAGCCGGGATACGTCTGACCATAGCTTTGCATCCACGTTTGATTGTCGCGGACAATGACGACGACCATTCCTGTGGAGCGGCTGCGGTGAAACAGGTCAGCAACGAAGGGGTCGGCGGATTGGAGCTGAGGGAGTGGTGCGGTCTCGGCCTGCACCCTAGGCAGGGCGAGGGGCAGGAAGAGGAGGAGGGATGCAAGCAGGTGAAGGAAAAGGATCGG
>JBARKD010000624.1:0-1832 GCA_049800615.1 Acidobacteriaceae bacterium
AATCAAATCAGGGTCCGATAAAGGTCCAATAAGCCCGCTAATGCTGAGTTTGCGGGTATTTTCCTTCTACCTTCTGACCCATGTCTGACACCATCATCCACAAATTCAGTTTCCTCCGGGGCATGCCTCAGTCCAAGCGACGGAACGATATATCGCGGCTGCAAGCAGCGGTTGGGAATCGCTGTAAACGACAAGCTCGGTATTGAGCTTGGGTGAGTTCCAGCCAGCAAGGGGGCGCATAGCCATCTGTCGTGCCTTTCCCTAACTTTTTCATATTGACAATCTATAGGAACGAAATGCACACTCCTATAGACATTCGATAGATTGCGTACATGAGCCCCAAGCAGACAAATCTTTTGCAAGGCACCCTGGACCTCCTGATTCTGAGGGCGCTCGGCACCGGAGAGCTCCACGGTCTGGGGATTTCCCGACGAATCGACCAGATCACCCAGGGAACGTTCGTGGTCAAGCCGGGCTCACTGTTTCCAGCCCTGCACCGCATGGAGGAAGCCGGCTGGCTGAACGCGTTCTGGGGCGACTCCGAAAACAACCGCCGGGCAAAGTTTTACCGGCTTACCAAGGCGGGACACACGCAAGTGGATGTGGAAACGAAACAGTGGCAGACTATCGCGTTGGCCATGGCCAAGGCGTTGAAGGCGACGAGTTAGAGGCTGCCATGAGATTCCTGTCTCGCCTACGCAGCCTCGCGGTGAACCTGCTCCGCAAAGACAAGGTTGAGCACCAATTGGACGAGGAACTGCGGGCCTATATCGAAACAGTCACGGACGAGAAGATCGCGGCTGGGATGTCCGCGGCCGAAGCTCGCCGGACCACACTGGCCGAATTTGGCGGAATTGAGCAAGTCAAACAAGCGGTCAGGGAACACCGGGCGGGAACGGGCGTGGAGGCGCTATGGCAGGACGCGCGCTACGGCTGGCGGCAACTGAGGCGGAGTCCGGGATTCACCGCCGCTGTGGTCGTGACGCTCGGTCTCTCGATCGGCGCCAACGCGGCCATCTTTTCCATTGTGAATGCACTCATGCTGAAGAGCCTTCCGTACCCTGAGCCAGAGCGCCTCGGCACCATCTTCTGGCGGGTCGAGGGGTCTCAACCTTTTGATGGCCCGAACGCGATCGATGGGGAGCAGTGGGAGTTGTTGCGTGACAATGTTCCCTCGGTGCTCGGCGCCGTTGCGAGCAGTATTTCCTCAGGAATGAATCTCGAGTCCGGACGAAGTGTCCAGTACGTGCACGCGGGACGTGTTTCCGCTCATTATTTCGAAGTTCTCGGGATTCGCCCGGCGATCGGCAGGAGCTTCACGGAGGACGAGGATCGCCCGAATGGACCCAGGGCGGCGATCCTTTCCGATGACCTGTGGCGCACCACCTTTCATAGCGACCCCGGCCTAATCGGACAGGCGATCCAGTTGAAGGGGGAACCGTATACGGTGGTGGGTGTGCTCCCGGCCGGCACGAGAACGACCCTACCCGGGGATGTCTATACAGCGCTGCAACCGAGCCGGCAAGGAGAGGGCGCGGGTGCGAACTACGGAGTCATTGTTCGCTTGCGCGACGGCGCCAACTGGCGGCAGGCGGATGCGGAGATCCATCGAGCGTGGGCCGATCGGGCGCTGAGGTTCGAGAAGGAATTTCGTCCCGGGTCGAAAATCTCTTTCTACACCGTGCCTCTCAAAAAGGGTCAAACGGCCGATCTCGGGCCCAAAGCGCTGGCGCTGATGCTTGCGGCCGGATTCATCCTGCTGATTGCCTGCGCGAACCTGGCGGGGCTTACGGTGGTTCGCATGGCGCGGCGCAGTATTGAAATTTCCACAC
>JBARKD010000625.1:0-1562 GCA_049800615.1 Acidobacteriaceae bacterium
GAAATGTCCTGCTCCAGCGGGTGTCATCGAAAAAGTGCATTAACTCATGAAGGCTGGCCCAAGCTTGCGCCGGCAGTGGAACTTCCTCGTTGCCCGACTCCGGGATGACAATGGACCAATAGACAAAAAGGGGGCGGCCAAGGACATTCTGCCGCGGTACGAAACCCCAGAAGCGGCTGTCCATACTATTGGTCCGGTTGTCGCCCATCACAAAATAATTTCCCGGGGGTACGACTACTTCACCATTACGCACGTGGTCGCGTAGCCACTCCGACCACTCGGGTGTGACGTGCGGCTCGGCAGAAGGATCCACGGATGGGAAATCGTTCACGAAGGGATCGTAGCGTGCCGGCGTCGGTTTGGCTGCCTTGGGCTCGTTCTGCGCGAGGCCGTTGAGATAAACGATGCCGTTGCGCAAGCGGATGTGGTCACCGGGAGTTCCAATCACACGCTTCACAAGAAACATGTGCTCGCCATTGGCTTCCAGGGTCGGTTTGTAAAAGACGACAACATCGCCGCGATGCACCTCGCGATAGTGCATGAAGCCCGCCCACTTCGCGGCCGGCGCCAGGGTCTCCCGTTCTACCACGACATGATCGCCGACAAGCAGGGTACTGGCCATCGACGAGGAGGGAATGACAAAGTTTTGAAAGACAAAGGTCAGGGCAAAAAGTCCTACTGCCAGGACGCTGCAGGTGGATGCAAATCCCTGGGAAAGGGGTTCGGGAGATTCTTTCCCCTGCGAGAAGCGTTTGCTGCGCATGATATGCCTTCCTGTTTGGCTTGTTCCCCAGTTGCAGGCAAAGTTTAGCACCTCTGTTAAGAGGCGAGCGTCGCTGACGCTGATGGCCGTGGAGAGCATTCGCTTGACGCCGTGTGCCTGATTCTCCTAAGGTCAGGAACAATGCCCAATGCCACCCAGCAGCCTTCGAGCGACCTAGGTACCCTGGATACGTTGAAGCGGCAGGTACTCGAGGCGAATCTGGAGCTGGTTCGCCAGGGGTTGGTTCTGTTCACCTTCGGCAACGCGAGCGGCATCGACCGCCATCACGGTCTGGTGGTGATCAAACCCAGCGGGGTCGACTACGGGGCGCTGGCTCCTTCTGACATGGTGGTTACAGACATGGATGGAAAGGTGGTCGATGGCGGCCTCCGGCCATCGTCTGACCTGGCGACTCATCTCCTACTCTACAAAGAGTTTCCTGGCATCGGCGGGGTGGTGCACACGCATTCGGAATATGCCACGGCGTGGGCCCAGGCGGGGCGGGAGATTCCCGCCTTCGGAACCACGCATGCGGATTACTTCTACGGTCCGGTTCCCGTAACCGAAGAGCTCACTCAAGAGGAAATTGGCGGAGACTACGTTCACAACACCGGTCTCGCGATCAGCCGCCGCTTTCGGGATCTCGATCCACTCGCGGTTCCGGCGGTTCTGGTAGCCGGGCATGCCCCCTTCTGCTGGGGGAAAACGCCACACGAGGCGGCCCACCATGCGGCTGTTCTGGAAACGGTTGCCCGCATGGCCTACTACACGGCTACCCTGCGGCAGGACTGTCGTGGTG